>JAJPXC010000125.1:101878-108830 GCA_021205635.1 Bacteroidales bacterium
GGGGGGCGTTCTAAGAGGGCTTTTGGGAGTTTACCTAATTGGTGGATGAAATTTTGTTAAAGGGGTGGAAATCAGAGATGTACCAACTCAACAAATTTACCTATTGGGTTTACCGCCTGCGCATGTATAGGAAATGTGGTTGTAATTTTGTGACGCAATTAGGACGAAAGAAAAACGCTCCGAAAAAGCGCCGGTCAGGATAGATAGCATAACCAAAAAGTGCCCGGCGGCGACAAGCGAAGATTTCCAATAGTCCACAAATAAACCAGTGCAGGATACCACCTACTAACTACATCAAAATTCAACAATTTATAACCAAAAGATGAAACAGATTCTTACCTTGTTCACGAGTGCGCTACTGGCACTCGGCAACGTGGTCCAGGCTGCCGACACCACCTACGGCGCTTGGCCTCACAACCAGAGCTCTCTGTATGAGTCGACGTGGACTGGTGGCTGGAACGGCTCATTCTCGAAAGTCGATGACAGTTCCGCCCCGACAGGAAAGAAATGGGTTTACACCCTTGATTCCACCTCATACGGTTTTGCCGGAACCCAATTCAAAGGCACGGGCTCAACTTTGCAAGCCCTTGCAGGCACGACCTTGAAATTCTCCGTAAAAGTAACTGGAGAGACCAAATGGAAAATCCGTTTGGGCGGTTACGATTCCAGTGGTAACAAACAAGAAAAAGATGTTGAGCTGGACGGTTACACTGAAGGCCAATGGGTGGAAAAATCCTATTCTATACAGGCTACTTTCCCCGATATTTATACTTATTGGAGCCAGACGTCTTCCGACAAGGATTTTTCCACCTTGGAGGCTTATTTGTTTGCCTTGGCTGATAATGGGGGTGTAAAAAGTGCAAGCGACAAAGTGGAGGTTGCCAATGTGCGTTACGAGGACACATTCCACACCTATTACGTGCTTTCGGGCATCGAGATTCCCTCCTACAGCGATAATTTGCCTATCGAGATAAATACCAACATGTTGAACTGGAGCAGCACGATGCAATCCCAGACTGTGGTCTACGACAACGACGCTCCTCTGGGCATGTACGCCCACTGGGTAGCCGGCAACGGCACATGGTGTGGCGGCGGCTACCTGATGAATAGCAAGTTAGGTACCACTTCCGAGAACTACTATAAGGCAATTGCCGAGTGCGACCTCGTGTTCAAGGCTCGCGTCGGTGGCACCATGCCCTGGGTGGTGCGCCTCACCTACGGCTCCTCCAATGACAACAACAACGCCCAAAATGATTTCCCTCTTGATATCCCCAACGATGGCGAATGGCACGAAATACGCTTGAATGTGGCCCAACTTTTCCCCGATGTGTATGAGCGTTGGGCTGGTACCATGGCAGACGTTGAGCACTATATCTTCGCGCTTGCCAGCAATGGCTCTATCAACGAAGGCGACTACATCGACTTCACCGACGTACATTATGAGTCTCCCTCGACCAATCATGGACGCTACGGTGGCGAGAACCTTGTGACCAACTTGAACAACAGCTGGGATTGGCCAGTTACTGTGGATACCTACTCTTCCACCCAGTTCAAGTATTCTGCCACCCACTCCGATAGCTTCCAGTTCAAGCACGACGGCTATATCCGCACGATGATGGCACTTTACCCCTCGAAGATCAATATCAGCAACACCTCGGCCGATTGGGTAACCTTCAAGCTATCCGATTATAACTCGGATAAGGGTTGCTACGAATTTGAGGTAACGGCTGAGAACTTCAGCAAATACTTCTATAAGCAGGACAACGGCGAGCTGACGACCAATGTCGCTGTGGCTTCTCCCTTCATCTCGTTCACCAAACTCGAGCACGAGATCAACTTCAACTCCGATGGCACCCTCGCCACCTCTTATATCCGCGCCTATGCCAGCAAGCCGGCAGCCCGCTACGGCAACAACAACCGCGGCTGGGACAACGACGCAACGTTGGAGGATTCCTATACCACGCTGATTTACTCCGATCCCGTATTTGACAGCAACAACTCGATTGGAGCCAACAACTACGTGCGCACGATGGTTCGCAACCTCCCCACTTACATTAAGAACCTGGCTGGCAACGGCTCGAGTCAAATTGAGTTCACCAACGCCGACTACGATTACGCCAACGACTGTTATGTGAAGACCATCTCGGCCGATGATTTCTCCACCTATGTACGCTACCAAGGCGATAACGACGGCGAGATTTTCACCGACGTTTTGATCCCCAACGAGGGTCTTCGTTTCAAGACCATCCAGCACGAGATTTCGATCACTTGGGTTGGTGATACCCCCAAGCCCGTGGTTACCATTACCTTGAAGCGCAACACCTGGGCACCCAGCGCCCGCTACGGCCAGGATGGCACCTACTTCACCGTTTACAGCAACTGGAACGCCCAGGCATCGATTGACACCAACACCAAAGAGCAACTTTCGCTGAGCTACGACGTGATGGAGAATGTCAATTCTTCGCTCAACGGCGGCTATATCCGCACGATCGTCAAGGGTCTCCCCTCGAGCTACTATGACGGCGGCGCAGGACTTGCTTCCCCAGGCAGTTTCTCAGGCAGTAAAATCGAGGTTAAATCCTCGGATTGGAACGACTCGGAAGGCTGCTATAAAGTGGAGATTTCGGCCGCCGATTTCGCAAAGTACTTCTTCCTTGATAACGTATGGGAGGTAGCCTGCGACATCACCGGCGACAACACTGTATCCTTCTCGACGGTGAAGATCGACTTTAACATCGACACCACTACCGGCAAGCCCGCAACCACGGTAATCCGCCTTTACAAGGCCACTACCGAGCGCGCCAACTTCGCCATCCACTTCTGGCACGGTCCGATGTGGACCGATCTTAAGTCGGACAGCAACACTCACGCATCGTCTACCGAGAAGTCCAACGAGTACTTCTATTTCGACTACGACGAAGACAAGTCGAAGGATAGCTCCACCTACGATTACTACAAGATAGTGGTCAACGACTGGGCTACCCCCGAAGCCATCAAGTATGTGGTACAATGTAACATCGACACCTACTCGGAGTTCTACTTCAACTATCCCTCCAAGGCCAGCGCATCCGACGCTACTTCGGGTGGCCTGCTGCAGTTCTACTTTGATGCTCGCCAGAGCGACGTGTGGGTTGACCTGCAGAAGTATGACTCGCGTATCAACCACTCCCGCGTAAAGGTGGGTATCGCCACCAAGAACATCTGGCTGCGCGCCAAGCGTGGTGAGAGTGATCCATACAAGAAGTTTGACATCATGTTCGACTCCACCGGCTCGATCAACGTCAACGCCGACGAGCAGATGCCGATCAACACCGAGCAGTACTCGATTACCGTTGCCAAGGGCACTCCCCTTTACACCCTGCTCCACGGCACCAGCGATGCCAACGAGATCTCGCTCGACTTCTCGAAGCATATCGCGTCGGACAACTACTACCAGATCAACCTCGGCCGCAACTTGACTCTCGACAATGCCCAGGCATTCCAGTTCAAGATCAATAACGAGGTGAACGAGAACGTGCAGTTCTCCCTGAGCGACATCAACAACTACGACGCCAACATGGCCAACGCTCAATCGGGAACGATGTCCTACCTTGCCGGTGGCACCGAGTTCAACCGTATCCTCCTGAAGGTCACCTACGAGAACGGCGCATACAAGTACCAGCTTTCGGTGCACAAGATGGGTGGCACCTTCCCCGACGACTGGAACAGCCACACCACCACTTCTCTTCCTTTGCTGAAAGCTTGGGGCGGCGACGATTACAACTCGTCGAAGAACATTGTCAATAACTACACCGCCACTGAGGCCACGACCCTTGGCGTCGACTTCGACCAGGAAGGCTCGGTAAGCTACTACAAGTTCATGAACGTGTGGGTTAACGAGACCAACTCGGACGGCTCGGCCAAGTCGCTTGGCTACGGCTACTCGGTTCCCGACGGCAAGGTTGCTCACCCCAATGAGTTCTATCTGCCCTTCCCCGCTGGCGGTATCACCCTCAACGCCGGAATGAACAACATCCTCAGCGGCTCGGCACAGAACCGCGCCGGCAACACCAATGGCTTCTGCTTCGACACCGAGAACGACGCCATGGACCACCTCGACTTCTTCAACCTCATCGACGAGGATGGCTACGACGTAGCCAACCCGTTCCAGGGCGGCCAGTGGTTCTACAAGAACACCTGGTGGTGCTGCAACCCCCGTGTGGCTCCTGAGGGCACTACCAACGCCACGATGCAGGATATCGACGCTTGGACTCCCGACATGCGACCCAAGACCGGTACGCCCGGCGACCTCGTCGTGGGTGAGGAGATGAAAGTCTACGGCATTACCCTGTTCCGTATCGGTGGCACCAAGTACGACATGTACATGCGCGACGACCAGGATCTCGCCAAGAAGGGCATCTACTCGCGCTTCGTCGACGGTAACATCTACTACCTCTACTTCGACACCGAGAACAAGGGTCCTGAGTTGACTCTCCCGATCCTCGTCGACTACAAGAGCGGCAGCCAGCCCTCCACCTCCAAGAACTCGGGCAACGCCCAATTCGTCAACTACCAGGGCCGCGACCTCGGCTATCCCACCTCGGGCACCGTTAAGAACGGTTGGAGCGACTCCAAGTACTACAACCTGCGTAACTACATCTCCGAGAACCAGAAGGCTGGCGCAGCTACCGCTGCCGACGGTGACGCTACCACCGCCAAGCCCGTGTCGATGAAGCTCTACAAGATCAAGACCAACGGCGACGCCCTCTACACCATGGAGCTCGACTCCTACTCGCCCGCCGTTGCCAACCCCTTCGCCGTGTCGACCATCACCGCGTCGTTGACCTGGCCCAACAACGCCTCCACCGACGCCATGCTGCCCTCGCAGTACGTGCTCTACTACTTCGGCGAGTCGACCACCGCTACCGAGCTCGTCAACTCCACCTCGACCGTGGATGACACCGGCCTGAGCTACTCGCGCCTCTACTTGGCCACCAACTCCGACCAGCTGCGCTACCAGTTGCAAGCCAACACCGCCATGATCGACGCCGAGGCCTACAACCAATACCAGGCCGATGCCTCCAAGCAGGCCGATGAGCCGGTGATCTACCCGACGTTCGACGTGCAGTTGCGCATGAACCTCAACGCAGCCGACCTCGCATCGACTTCCACCCTGCCCATCAAGATCTACGCCACCAACAACAATGTGGCCTCCACGAGCAGCTCCAAGGTTGTTGATACTGAGAAGATCAGTGGCCTTACTCCCTACTTGGCTCTTACCCTCAACAATGCCACTATCGATAGTGACAATAAGTCGAAAGTAACCTTCTCCGGAACCTATCAGTACATCAACAATTCCGAGAAGACCATCACCTCGCGCCTGACCGCTGTATCGGAGAGCGACGAGATCAACGCCGACCCGGCCCTGAACGACGGCGACGCCATCCTCGACTTCGACCTCTCGTTCCTGCTCGATCCCTCGTTGATCAATGGCACCCGCTACGTGTTCGCCCAGGTTGGCGACAACGTTACCAACTTGGTGACTACCACCTACAACAACCCCACGCCTCAGATCACGCTGTCGATGTCGCGCAACACCTTCGTTGACACTAACGACAAGAACAACAAGCGCTTCGGCACCCACCTCACCATCACCTCCACCGATGCTGAAAACGAGTTGCCCCACGCCTACTCCCTGTATCGCTACTACGAGAGCTCGGAGGCTTGGCACCGCTTCATGGGCCATGAAACTGCTAACCTCAACCAGGCTCAGCTTTCGCAAGACGACTTCGAGAAAGCACTGACCACCACCTGGGCCGACGCCGAGGCATTCAAGAAGCTTGACAAGTGCGGCACCTACGGCGACGACGAGGATGAGATCGTCCTTGACCAGAGCCTGACCGTTGCCGGTAACAATTACATCAGCTACGGCGAGTCGTGGCACCCTAACGGAACTTCCAGCATGGTAATGGGCTACGCCGTGACCAACGACTACCTCTACGCCTATCCCGAGACCGAGCCCCTGCTGGTTGACGCCGCCGTAACCGGTTTCAAGACCTCCGACCTCACCAGCGGCAAGATCAACGCCGGATCCGCTCGTCCACGCTCAGCGATCAGCACCTCGACGCTGAAACTCCACACCGAGCGCGCTTACGCCCAGAACACCCAGCTGTTCACCATCGGCTCGTCGACCGGTGTTGAGGACGTGGCCGCTGAGGGCGAAGTGACGATCCTGGCCGGTGTAGGCGAGGTGACCGTGATCGGCTGCGAGAACTGCCAGATCTACAACCTGCGCGGCGAGATGATCTACTCGGGCACCACGGGCACCATCCCCGTCGCCTCGGGCCTGGCCATCGTCGCCACCCCCACCACGACCCAAAAAGTCCTGGTAAAATAAAGAATCTGTTCGTCTCAATATAATCAACACTAAAAGAGAGAGTTATAAGTAAGATTCCTAATTGCATTAGTTCCCTAAACACAACTCGAAGGGGCCGCGCTTTGGTAGCGCGGCCCCTTTTATTTCTTACATGGTTCAATGACGAAGATCTGACTATGTCCCCTGCTTTTATTGAGAAAATCGAGCGAGGAATGGCTCAAGTTGCTCGAGGCGAAGGGCATCGTTTTGAAAATGTAGAAGACTTGCGTAATTGGTTTGAATCGCTATGAGTTACGTTAAGTTGTGGAATGCTTCGTCAAGCCGACCGCCAAACTTGTGGTAGCGTTGTGTAGGCCGCCTGTTATGGCCGTCCAAGGCCGGCCCCCCTAGGCTGCGCGGACGTCGGGTGATGGCCGTCCAAGGCCGGCCCCCCTAGGCTGCGCGGACGCGTGGTGATGGCCGTCCAAGGCCGGCCCCCCTAGGCTGCGCAGACGTCGGGTGATGGCCGTCCAAGGCCGGCCCCCCTAGGCTGCGCGGACGATTATGGGTCTTTTATTTTAGAAGTGACGAGGACGGAGGTGGAGGAGAGCTCGGGGA
>JAJPXC010000030.1 GCA_021205635.1 Bacteroidales bacterium
ATTATTTACCTTAACCAGCCCCACCCACTGGTCGAAAATCGGGGAGTATTACAACTCATTACATATGGATTGCGCTATGTTGCGGGGGTAATCGCATTTAGCGCCGTCGGAAAATCAATTCAGTGTTGCCTTCGGTCATGGCGCTGAATTTGTTCTCCCGGAACTTGAACACCCTTAGTCGCAGAGTGCTTGTTTCTTCTTCTCTATCTTTACTTTCATCAAAGGCGGCATCACTATTGCTCCAGCAATTGGTAACAATCGTTAAGGCATGTTCCTCTGAGTCGTACGCCCAAGTGCCTTGGTGAAAAAACGTGTCTGTTCCATCCGGCATCTGGAAAATTGTGTACACTTCCACGCAGCAGGTCCCGTCTGCGTTAAGCGTGTACGTTACTGAGCCGTCCTCGACCACTCTTGAATCAGCATAATAGCGGTCCCAGGTTCCCACCAAGTCTTCGGCAACAGGTGGAAATGTTTCGTCAGAGTGACAGGCCGTCAGTGTGATTGCCGTTATTACGGCAACCAGAACTTTTGGTATGGTAAAAACTCTGTGCATAGCTTTAGTTTTATTGGTTTCTGCTATTAAGAGTAATCAGAGCACGAATTACTGCACAGACATCTGAATTTTTTCACTTCATATTTGCGAACGTGCTGAAAAATGGATAGTTATTGTTTGAAGTTCGGGTCAATAGTCGGTTTCGATGAAGTCGAGTTCTGCGCGGGAAAGGTTGTTGCGCTTCTTGGAGGCTCCTGTGGGCGTTATCGACATGCCAACCGATGCCAGCTGGGCGTTGACGTTGCCGAGGGGGTTATCGGTGAACTGGCGCTTGGCTGTCCAGAAGTTCTCGCGCGTCACTTTTTCGCAGTCCCCGGCAAGATAGACTGGGCCGATAGTCTTGTCGGTCTGCTGCATGCCAGTGGCAGTGAACAGGTAAAGGCCATCGTCAGTACTCGCTTCGAGGATTAAACCGGGCAGTCCCGACAGTTTCCACGGCCCCTCCTGCAATGGTATCTCCGGCGTGAACCATGCCGTCCACTGGCGGCCATGATAGTCGGCAGTGGCCATCTGGCAGTCATAGTCCAAGACAGTCTTGGTGGAGTCAGCGATTTCCCACGCCACGCCGCCGGTCGGCTCGTCGTAGCATAGCATTTCCATGCCAATCACGTCATACACAGTCATGGAACGGGCAGTTTGGTTTTTTGTGACGTAGATGGTGGCTTTTGGTATAGGAGCCTCGTCAATCTTTCCGTTGTTGAATGCTGCCATGCGCATTTCGTTTAGCGTCGCCAGTCCCTCGGGCGTGCTGCGGAGAGAGTCGATGTACTCGGTCTGTGCCGAATAGAACTTTGAGCACGAGGCGTTGGCCAACAGAAGATATTGGTCGCAGTTCGACCGCTGGCCGGTTTTGAAGTTGGGATATTGATAGTCGTAGCTGATCATGATGTCAGCCACAGATTGTGCCACGATGTATGCGCACGACGCAAGGCACAGTACGGTTGTGAGTAATAACTTTTTCATTTTCGGAGAATTATCGAAATTAGTGTTTCGCGCCCACGGAGCCAGCGCTGCGACGTGAAGCTGCTCAACTGGCTATAGGTGGTGTAGTTGTAGGTCTGCTTGTCGAAGATGTTGCTCACCGTCACCGACAGTTCGAAGCGGTTGTTGAGCTTGTAAATCAACTTGGTGTCGAGCAAGACCACACTCTTGTAGCGGCTCTCGGCCACCTCATTGCGGAAATGCTCGCCGCTGACGTGCCACTCCCATTTGGGGTGAGGTGTGAGGTTGACAAGCAATTCGTTTTGGAGGGTACTGAGCCAGGAGTTACCGGTGCCGTTGAGTGTCAGGCGCGAGTTGGAGAAATTCACCTTGTAGTCCAGGCTCAGCCACCCGAGAGGCGAGCCGCTGATCTTGCCGCCGATGCTCCAGGTGGCGTAGACTGAGTTGGTCTCGACGCTTTCCGACATGAGGTTGTTTTCGCTGCGGTTGTAGGAGCCGTTGATGGCCATGCTGCCGCGCATGAAGTCCAACGTCTTGCTCACTGAGCCGCTGGCCATCAACATTTTACCGTCGCTCTTGGCGTCGGTGTAGGAATACACTACATAGTCATCGTAAAGCTGCTGGGACATCGTGTAGGGCAGGTGCGTCCACGATTGCATCACCAAGGCGTTGACGAAGAGGCCCCGGCGGGTATGCTTATAGGAGAACTTGGCCGACACGTTGTGAGAAGTGGTGTTGTAGAAGTCGTCCACTCCGCTGCTCATCGTGCGGTAGTCGGTCATCACCAATCCCGGCTGTATAAGATGCAAGCTCATGGGCGACCGGCCCAGACTGTCGCGCAGTGTGAACTGCAACCGGTTGTTCGGTTTCCAGTTGGCGCTCACCGAGGGCGAGAAATAGCCTTCGGAATGGTTGGCAAGAGCCTTGTCGAAGGTGTAATGGGCAAAGCTGACCGGGGTGGTCAACACAAGGTTTACACGGCTGACCCAGTATTCCAGTTTAGGCGAAGCGTAAAGCGTGAATGAGTTTGTGTGGATTGTGTTGGTGGTAGCGCCGGGGAGTTCCTCGGGCAAATCTGTCAGGTCGCTGTTAAATGAACGAAGATAACCTTTCAAGCCACCATCAAGGCTGATTAGCAACCCCTTGAGATTTAAGGAGTAAACGGTACTCTCGTGGGTGTAGAAAGCATGGCCGCCGACATACTGGCACAGGTGGTTGCCGTCCATCGACACCCGGAGGGTCTGCGGCATCGACTCCCACTGGTTGTCGCTGTTGAAAGTGACCAAGTGCTTGCCGCCAAAACGGCGTATCATCTTGAACTTGTTGCTGACATAGTAGTCGGGCAACTTGGCCGACTGTGCGTTGGCGAAAGTGCCGGTCACGCCCAGGCGGATGTCGTCCCATTCGAGATTTGTGGCAAGAGTGTTGTTGAGGTAGGTGGATTTTTGGTTTACCTCATATATGAAATTTGCCGCCAGCGCGTGCGAGCGGTCTCGTCCATCGCGGCTCTCGGTTACAACCCGGTCGCCATTTTCGAGAAAATAGGTAGTGACATTGGCCGCTCTGGCTGCGACACGGTTGAATGAATAGTCGATTTGCATTTTCAACTCTCCACCCCTGACCTTCCACAGGCCGTTGGTGGAAAACAAGGCCGAGCGGTTGAACATCGTGCGCCTCTCGCTGAGCGACGGCACCGAGGGCAATCCAATGCTGATGTATGGTGACAGGTCTGTTGCCCGGCGTGAAGCAAAGAAATCGGTTGAAGTGGCCGACAGGTTCTCCCCGACACTGTTGGTCTTAAAGGTGGTGAGGCTCTGGAAATCAGGCATCACCGCCATGGCAAAAGCCTCGCCGTCCCAGATTCCACCTTCGGGCTGCTCGGCATAACCTCCACCGGCCTCACCGTGGAAAGTCCACGTGGCCTTGGCCTTGTTCTTAAGTTTGAGGTTGATGGCAGCCTGGTTGGAGAAACTAATGCCAGAAAGCACCTGCATCGGCTGGTGGTTTTCCAGCACTTCCACCGCGCCCACATCGTCGTGGCTGATGCCCTCGGTGGCTATGCCATAGCGACCACCAAGCAGGTCGGAGCCTTCAATGTAGAAGCGGTTGATGTCCTCACCCTGATACTGTATTCGGCCATTGGAGGCCACGTCGATGCCGGGCATGCGCTGCAACACGTCGCCTATGCTGCGGTCTTGCGCCTGTGCAAAGCTGCCAACATTATATGTTAAGGTGTCGCCCTGCTCGCGGATACTCTCTGCCTTTACAACCACCTCTTTCAGCCGGGTTTCCGAGGGCATCATCACGATGCGCAGTGGCAAAGTCGCGCTGTCGAGTGCTATGGTGTGCTTTGTGTAACTCATCATCGACACGTCGAGCGTATGGCCATCAACAGTCGTCACCGGCAGTGAGAAGTTTCCGTTGGCGTCAGTGGCCGCGTATTTCTTGATTTTACCGGCGTTGTCACGCACAATCACAGACGCCCCGGCAATCGGCTCGTCGGTCATTGCCTCGACAACCACACCGCGCACATCAACCTGACCTGACGCATTAAGCGTGGCCAAGACCAGGACTGATATTACGACTATGAGTTTGTGCATGATTGAGATTTCTGACGCAAAATTATCGAAAATTTTCAGGCCGTTATTACCCAAAAGGGTAAAAATGTGGAGTGTGTCGAATTTTTTGTTTAACTTTGTTCTGTGAAACCCACTATTGGCGACTTCTTTATCCCTGACAACGAGGTGAAAGCCCCGGCGTCGGGCTCGGACAGCGACATTCCCGCAATCATCGAGATGGCAAAGGGCGTGGCGCGCTGCACGTCGCTGTGCGTCTACCTCATCGACTATGCCACGCGCGGGTTTCTGTGGTTCTCCGACAATCTCTCCATATTCACTGGCATCTCGGGCGACGAGCTGCGGCGCATGGGCTACGACATCTTCATCGAGCACGTGTCCGAGGCCGAGCAGTTGATGCTTCTGGAAATCAACCGCGCCGGGTGGGAGAAGTTTCAGCAGACACCTGTGGAGGAACGCCTCAATGGATGGATTTCATACTCTTTCCACTTTGTGGTAGGCAAGCGCAAGGTGCTGGTCGACCATCGCCTAACGGCGGTGAAACTTGACGAGCAAGGAAATTGCCGAGTGGCCCTCTGCGTATTCTCCCCTTCGTCGCTCAAAGAGCCGGGCAACGTGGTGTGGCGCTGCGCCGACAGCCCCGAGTTCTGGGAATACAGCCTTGCCGGGCGCCGTTGGCACCGCCGCACGCTACAACCCCTCTCCGACACCGAGCGGCAGGTGCTGCTCATGTCGTTCCAAGGGCAGAGCCAGCAGGAGATAGCCGACGCCATCCACTATTCCGTCGAGACCGTCAAGCACGTCAAGCGCCAGCTCTTCGAGCGCTTCTGCGTGAAAAACATCGCCCAGGCAGTCAATTACGCCTCCAACTACCGCCTGATCTGACTCTCTCGCTGAGCCGATGGAGAATACCCTTTGGGTAAAATTGCAAACCCAAATCAACAAGGAACCCCGACCTGCCGGCCGAGGTTCCTATACTTCCTTTTTAGAGTGCAGATGCGACGACTTCATCGTTGCTCGCTACGCTTCGCTTGCGAAGAACCCCGCACGGGCACTTTGGCTCGAAGACCTCCCCGGGTGCGCTGGTCTATGGGTAGCGTGGGAGAGCATATCTTCTTAAAACAAACCCGATAGCTTGACGAATCAGGGGCTACCGGACCTCAAACAGGATTGGCGGCCCTAAAGATCAAAATTTGTCACCCCGTTACTATTTTGTTACCTATTACTCTATAGTGTGACAGTAACATTCTATCATATAGCATCTTATGCAGAATTTATAACGTGTGCGTTGTTCGTTGACAGTGGCGTAGTCGCGGATATTGTCTTTCTTGTCGGGGTTGGCATCCCGCCACTGCATGGCGATCATACCGAACATCGCCACGTTAGCACGTCGGCCTCGTTGGCGTAGACCATGGATGCTTGTTGTGCCGTAATGGTCGGGGAATCAGATGTTTCTTAATGGCATCCGTATGAATGCGGTAGTTTATTTTCGACAACTCGCATTTGGCCGACCAGCCGAGGAGAGCCTGCTCCTGCTCTTTTAGCCGCTGGAATTCCTCAATCAAGTATAGTTTGAAAGGCACGCTGATGGCCGAACCGAACTCAAACGCGATGTCCTTATAAGCGTATGTGCCGCCATATCTCCCTTTCTTGACCACGAGGCCCATGGCGTTGGTGGCTTCTATCCATTCCGAGGCGCTAAGAACGAAACTTGGAAGTCGGGCCTGAATTCTAAAGTGGTCAAATTCGACCACTTTAAAACTGGGGTTATGGATTATCTCCCAAGTGCCCAGGAATTCGATGGTATAGCGATTGCGCAGCCAGTTCTTTATGATGTCGGCTGCCCGGCTTTCACTCTCCTTGGCATTAGCCATGTCGGTGAGCGAAATATAATCCTGGTCGTTTATGTTCACGACCGTGATGTCGGTTTGTTGAACGGTGATTTTCGCCATTTTGATTTTGCGCTATCTAAGGTGTTCACTTGGTTGCAATGTTACGAATTTTCTATGTAATTTCGTTGCAGACCAGGGATTATTTGAAGCCTACTTTAGAATGTCGGGAGGTGCCGATGCGTTCCTCGTCGCAGAGCTTGATGAGGGCGTCGAGGGAGGGGGCGGTGCCTTCGAGGACTTCCGACATGATGGCCTTGCGGGTGATGTTGTCGATCTCGCCATCAACGAAATATAATTCAAGAGGAAATACCTGTTTGATTAGATAAAATTGACTATTTTTGCAATCAAAATCGTTGATATTCCGTTCTTAAAGAAACACAAGTAACATGTCGGAAGCCGAAATGAATGTAATACTCCCCGATTTTCGACCAGTGGGTGGGGCTGGTTAAGGTAAATAA
>JAJPXC010000147.1 GCA_021205635.1 Bacteroidales bacterium
ATTATTTACCTTAACCAGCCCCACCCACTGGTCGAAAATCGGGGAGTATTACATTTCGACGGTGTGTCGGTCTCTGGAACGAGGTACAGCTTGAGGAACTTGTAAGTCCGCTTGCCGTTGTGGTATATATCCAGATATAACGAACGGTTGCCGTTTTTCAGCACCTGCTCCCGGAGCCTTATCGGCTCCTTCATTACTACCTGCTTCTTCTGTCTGCCCATATCTCTTAATCAAATAGTCTGTCAATCAAATAAACTGCATCCACCTTCTTTTTGTCCACGATTTTTGCGTAAACCTGGGTCGTTTCCACATCCGAGTGTCCGAGCAACTGGCTGGTGGTATAGAGGTCTGCGCCCATTGTCAGCGTCATCGTCGCAAAGGCGTGACGGCTCACGTGATAGGACACCCGTTTGGTAATGCCGGCCTTGGAAGTCCACGTTTTCAGCACATGGTCGCAATCGCTCAGCGTGGGGACATCAAAGACGGCATCGTCAGGATTGCCTTTCTCTCCCGGCATGAACTTCTGCGCCTGTAGGCTCAAAGGCAGGTAGATTACCTTCCCCGTCTTTTGCTGACGCAATTCCAAATGAGTCTTGCCGTTTTCCTCGATTACGTCTTTCCAACGCAGTCCTTTGACATCACTGTAACGTAGCCCGCAAAAACAAGAAAAAAGAAACGCCGTCTTCACCCTTGGACTCCTACATGGAGTGTCAATAAGCGTCTGCACCTCTTCAATGGTCAGATACTCGCGTTTTTTGCGTTCCCCCTGTATGGAAGCCCAGTCGAATGACAATAAAGGATTGTCGCCAAGAATTTCCAGATCCACGGCATAGTTGAGGGCCGCCCGTATATATCCGCAGTAACCGGATATGGTTTTCTTTGCCAGCGGCTTTTTTGTCAATCTCGTCATCCGGGTGCCGAGATATTCTATAAATCCCTGAAGAAAGTCCTTATCGACCTCATACAATCTTATCCGCGGATTATAAGCCTTCAGGCACACTGATACTGCGTGTACATGATCGACAAGGGCTCTGCGCCCTTTTTTCTCTCCGGACTCAGCGTATTCATCGAGCCATTCTATCAGCGGTGTCCGGGCTTTGTCCGAAAGGATTGTCGCCGGCTTCTTGTTGGTGATGTCAAGAATACGCTGTGCCTTGATGGCATTGGCAGCCTTGAGCGTGTTGGCATTCCTCTCCTTTGCCTCCTGTGATATTTCAGGGACAAGGAAGAGTTTAAGAAACTCATATCTGCGTTTGCGGTCGGTATAGATATCCAGATATATGGATTGGTTGCCGTCCTTAAGCTGCTTGAAGCGGATGCGGACAGGTACCGATTCTGATTTTTTTGTTCTTGCCATTCTCTGCCAATGCTTTATTTCGTATGCAAAGGTACAAAAAATAGCTCATAACGACTAACAAAAAAGTAACATAAATAGCAGAAATAACAAAAAATAACCTATACCCCACCAAAAACAAATCAAAATCGCTTCTATGCAATGCCTTATAAATAAAGGCTTTTGTTTGCACTTGCTTATAAATTTCCTCTCTCATTTACGCCATTTCACTTTATTAATCACACTTTCGCTACTCTCCAACTCAACGCCGGCACCGACATCTACACTGTCTCGAAACTCCTCACCCACCGCCGTGTGACCACCACCCAAATCTACGCCGACGTGCTCCCCTCCACTAAGCGCGTAGCCGCCAACCGCCTCACCCTGAAATAGGACTTTTAGCGGACTTTAACGCCCAGTTAATCAATAGCCGACTAATGACAGGCCTGTGACTGGACGTTACTGAAATTTCTCGTATATATTCGCGGTTACTGTTAATTGACCGTCAAATGATAGTTAAACTTTCTTGCGCCGATTTTCAGACGGCGTTAAGTTGTCGTTCGGATTACGCCAACACTAAGAGAGTCAGCTACCTTTGCCGATGATAAATACGATGACCGATGAGACACAACCGACATATTCCGCTACTGATGGCCGTGATCGCTTTCTCTCTGGGGGGAACGGCCTATCATGTTACCAAAACTTACATTGGCGCAGACACCTTTACAGGCCTTTGCGCCTTTGCGGCATTTGCTCTCGCAAGCTGCCTGATCGTCGGTATCATCTATGAGAAAGTGACAAAGAAGGTACCGAATGCCTCCTCTATGCCTTCAGTGGATCAGCCTTCAACTGCCCCATGTCCGCCACACTTGGTCGACGCCTCTTTAATAAAGGAATGTCTGGAATATGCCAAGGAAGTAGCGGAGTCCCATCTCCCCACGGGCGCTCGTGTCGGTTTTATGAAGATCGTACAGGAGTATCTGTCGGGCAAGACCAGCGGTGAACCATCCAAGATCTCCGTCATCCACTGCGTCAACCTTTCCTTAACGGGCTTTTGTCATTTCTGGCAGAACCTTTGGGAGCGGGTGAAACCCATAGATAAACGGTCCACGGCCCAGTTCATCAAATCGGCGTTCCCGGTTTTCTTTCGCAACTGGGAGGCCGATACTATCTACGCCAAGATGATCAACCGCGATGCCGGGCGTGAGATTCCCCTAATACCCCTTGGCAAGCCCTTGATACGACGGAGCGACTGAAATCTCTCTACCGTTGTATCTGGTTAATCTGGTTAAACCTCTGATAATCCGGCTAATCCATGATTAACCTATTTCATTTGCAGCAGAATTTTTAAACGCAACGCAAATGAAAGAGCAAATCAAATTTGAGGAACTTCCTCAAGCCGTCGGCCACCTCATCAACCTCGTTGAGGAACTCGGCAACAACATCGCCAAACTTAAGGCGGAGCACAAACCACAAAAAGCGGAGTCCGATTTCATCGGCATCGACGAGGCAGTGGTACTGCTTCATCTCGCTAAGTCAACCATCTACACCCTTACCCGCCAGGGACGCATACCCCACTACCGACCCGGCAAGCACCTTCAGTTCCGCCGCTCCGAACTTCTGAAGTGGCTCGAGGACTCCCGCTGCTCCGCTCCAGAATCCCCTGCCGACGTTATCAACCGCGGCGTAACCCATCGCCCTAAATCCTCATGGTCATGAGCGCCGAGTTCAACCCTACGAAGGATGAGTTGATCAACGCCCTCCAAAGGGACGTGGCGGGGGTCAACTCGTCGGGGTTCCCTTTGGCGCTGCTGCCGCAAGGGTTCCAGAAGATGGTTTTGGAGTTGTCGGACGCCAACAGCCTGCGCCTGGAGTATCTCGCAGGGTCGATGCTCGCTTGCGTCGCCCCGGCGCTGGGGAACGCATGGAAGTTGCGGGCACTCCCACAATGGGAGGTGTCGCCGGCGTTCTATATGGCGCTGGTCGGTGCGCCCGGCGTGGGCAAGACCCCGCCGATGAATCTTGCCGTCAAACCGTTAATCGAGCGTGACAACGCCCTGCTCAAAGAGTATCAGGATGAGTTGAAAAAACGCCAAGCCGCAGCGAGCTAAAAGGACGCGAATCCAGAGCCCAAGCCGACGCTGGTGCAGTCGGTGCTCTCCGACTTCACCCCTGAGAAACTCCTGCGGGTTATGGCCGACAATCCTCGCGGGGTGATCATCCATGCCGACGAACTGTTGGGCACGTTCAACTCGGCCAACCGCTACAACCACGGCCAGTTCGTGGAGCAGGTCTTGTCGGCGCATAGCGGTTCGCCTCTGAAAGTGTCCCGCGTCGGCGACGATGAGCCGGTGGTTGTGATAAAGCCGAACCTCACCCTCCTCGGCTCGATCCAAACGGCGATGGTTCCGGAGCTGTGGAAGAAGAAATTCATCAACAATGGTCTGATCGACCGCTTCGACTTCATCTATCCCAAGGTGATGGAAATCCCCTTGTGGCGTGACAATTACGACACGCTGGAGGTGCAGCGGGATTGCACCGGAGAGTGGAACGAGGTGCTGATCCGCATTTTGGGCTTCCCTGAGAAGTCGATCCGCTGGACCCGCGAGGCTTACCTGCGTTATTATCATTGGCATAACAGTAGGGTCATGGAGACCAACGAAGCTTACAAGACTGGAGCCGTAGATCAGCCAACCCGACCTCAGAAACAGGATCTCAAAGTGGCCCGCTACGCGATGGTAGTTCAGGCGTTGAAACTGGCGATGGGAGAAACGGAGACTGATGACGTGGAACTCTCCTCGATTGACGCAGCCCTCGCCATCGTAGACTACTTCGAGGACTGCTACAACCGCATCGTCGCCGACCTCGGCCGAATGGCGATGGACTCTGACACCATGGATTTCCTTGACTGCATGGGCAAGAAGTTCACAGCGAAGGAAGCCATCGTTGCGGGGGAACTCGTGGAGTGGTCAGAACGCAAGACTTTCAACATGATCGACAAACTCATCACCCTAAAGATCATCAAACGCGTGAACAAAGGGAACTACGAACGACTGTGACACTGTGCACCCACGTACAGTAAATGCAGTACTTGCAGATTGTGCAGTACTGCAACTTCTGCAACTACCGCAATAACTGCATAAACCGCGAAACCCCGGAACAATGGCCAACGAACACCAATTCCAACTTGACCACAGCCGCCCGCGGCGCAAGTATACCTGCCCGACGTGCGGTGCCTCGCGGCGCTTCACCCGCTACGTCGACATGTGGGGACAGATCACCTTCCCCGACCACGTTGGCCGTTGCGACCGTGAGCAGAAATGCGGCTATAATTACACCCCTCGGGACTACTTCCGCGACAACCCACATTTGTGTTCACGGTCCCTGGCCGTACAACCCCCGCGAGTGGTCAAGCCCCAGCCCCAGCGAATGGAACCGATGACCATTCCCGCCGACATCGTGACCCGATCCTTAAGCCATTACGAAATGAATCCGTTTTATCAGTTTTTGACTCGCTTGTATGGGCCCGATGAGGCCGATCGTCTCACTCAGTTATACCGCATCGGCACATCGAAGCGCTGGGGAGGGGCGACAGTTTTCTGGCAAATCGACGCGCAGGGACGTGCCCGCTCGGGGAAGATTATGCGCTACGATCCCCGCACGGGACGCCGCGTGAAGGATGGTTCGCCGGCCGTCACGTGGGTGCACTCGGCGCTCCGCATGTATGGCTTCGACCTCTCGCAATGCTACTTCGGTGAACACTTGTTGCCACTGTGCCCGGATCACAAAGTGATGATCGTCGAGAGCGAGAAAACCGCCGTTGTCTGTGCCCACGCGATGCCCCAGTTCGTTTGGCTCGCTACCGGCGGCTTGTGTAACCTCCGACCATCTATGGCGTTGAAAGGTCGCGATGTCTACCTCGTCCCCGACCTCGGGGGCGAGGAGCGATGGTCGGCCAAGATTCCCGACCTGAGGGGAGTCTGCCATTCCGTCACCCTCTGGCCATATCTCCGCGACCGTGCCTCCACGGAGCAGCACCGGGAGGGTCTCGACCTCGCCGATTTCCTCCTCTCCGACTACTACTTCCTGCTCACTCTGGAGGAGAAAAATCCGGAGGTGCGACGACTTGTCGAAGCCTTCCATTGCACCATCCCAAACCTCTGAACGAGTGATCACACCCGTAAACCTATGTCTCACGTCAGAGCTTGCTCAGTCCCTCGATTTTAACCTTCCAGGGAGCCTAATACCCACGTCGGGAATCGCGATGCGTCCCGAGTGGCGGTTTTACCACCGATGTTGCGCGCAACATGTGGTAACAGCAAGCTGACACTAACCCATTTTTAGACCACTATGACAAAGTATCTCACCAGCGACCCTCGAATGCGCTACCGCCGCGCCTGGTCGCGCTTCTACGGCGCTCTCGAGCGCGTGCTCATCCGGGCCCGTAAAGCCTGCCACGTCACCGTGCCGATGCTCGCAAGGCTCATCGGCTGCACCCCCGCGCACTACCAGCGGATGGAGCGCGGTCGACACCCATTTTCCGACGACCAGCTCGACATCCTGGCCATCGAACTCGGCCTCGATGCCGACGAGTTGCGCGACCTCCAGGCCCTCGACCGCCTCTGCCGCCTCAGCGGATTCCCCGTCGACCCCGACCGCGCCGCCCACCTCATTGAGCGCCTCTTCCACATGACCCGTCCTCCCCACTGGGACCACTCCCTCACCCCCGACCGGCTCACATCCCTCTACCACGAGTCCTTCTCGTCCCTCCACCCTCCCGGCTCCTACGACTAACCAATTCTATCCCCTTTCGACCACAGCCTTTTATGAGATGTGAGGCGATGACCAATTACCTCTCCCACTGGTCAAAGTAGTCCCTCGCTACATCCCCAGCTTCACCCTCCGGACGCACAAGGAACCGTTCCCCCTAAGAAGATTCCCCCAAAACTTGCCGTGGTATCCCACTGCGCCGTTCCCCCTCCGGGGTCTGTCATCCTGCCCCACTGATGACGGCACCCTCCTCTTAACCCCCTGCGCCTTCCTCCCCCTCACCACC
>JAJPXC010000129.1 GCA_021205635.1 Bacteroidales bacterium
AGAGTGTTCTTCAAATCAATTGATTAATTTTGCAGTTGCTTGTTGACTCTACAAGCGCGATTTTGCGCGGGGTTTTCTTGCGTCTTCGCGAAAAAATTAGTTAATTTGCGGTAATTTACGGCTATTGTGGCCTTCAACCAATCCTTTTATGAACTACAACGACGACCTTAACCATATCTACGCCGAGAGTTTTCGCGACAACTGGGCACTCCCGGCTCTCAGCGAGTACGGCAACAACGAGTCCCTCACCTACGGCGAATTCGCCCGCCGCGTGGCGCGCCTGCACCTCTTCTACGAGCAAAGTGGAATACGCCCCGGCGACAAAATCGCCCTCGTGGGCAAGAACAATATCACTTGGGTGTCGGTGTTCCTGTCGGCGATCACCTACGGCGCTGTGATCGTGCCGATCCTTCAGGACTTCAACCCCACCGACACGCAGCATATCGTCAACCACTCGGATGCCGTTATGTTGTTCGTCTCCGAGTCGATTTTCGAAACGTTGGAGTTTGAGAAAATGCCCCAAATCAAGGCCGCTGTCTCACTGGAAACCCGTCGCGTCCTGGCCGAGCGTGACGACAATGATGTGTCGATCTCCAAGGTGGTCAAAAACCTCACTCGACAGTTCCGTCGCCGTTATCCTCACGACTTCCGTCGCCAGGACGTCAACTATCCCCCGGCCCCCGCCGACCAAACCGCCGTGCTCAACTACACATCGGGCACCACCGGTTTCTCAAAGGGCGTGATGCTCACCTACGGCAACCTCGTGGGCAACGTGGTCTTCGGCATTCGCTCGCGCCTCCACTATCAGGGCTCCCACTGCCTGTCGTTCCTGCCGCTGGCCCACGCCTACGGTTGCGCTTTCGACATGCTTGTGCCCTTGGCCGTCGGCACCCACGTCACCCTCTTCGGGCGAGTTCCCAGCCCCAAGTTGCTGCTGGGTGCCTTGGCCCAGGTTAAGCCCAATCTGGTGATTTGCGTGCCGTTGATTCTCGAGAAAATATACCGCAAGCAGATCGTCCCCATGCTCATCAAGCGACCCATGCGCTGGGCCTTGGCCATCCCGTTCCTCGACTCGGCCATTTACGCCCAGATACACCGCAAGCTGGTGTCGGCATTCGGAGGCGAGTTTGAGGAGGTGATCGTGGGTGGCGCCCCGCTCAACCGCGAGGTGGAAGATTTCCTCCACACGATCAAATTCCCCTTTACCGTGGGCTACGGCATGACCGAGTGTGGTCCCCTGATAAGCTACACGCCCTGGCGACAGTTCATCTGCGGTTCGGCTGGTCGAATCCTCCCTATTATGGAGGTTAAAGTGCTGAGCAGCAACCCCAAAACCATCCCTGGTGAGATATGTGTAAAGGGCCAAAACGTGATGAAGGGCTACTACAAAAACCCCACCGCCACCGAGGCTGTGCTCGACGAGGACGGTTGGCTCCACACGGGCGACATGGGCACCGTGGACGATGACGGCACAATCTACATCCGCGGCCGTTACAAGACCATGATCCTCTCGGCTAGTGGACAAAACATCTATCCCGAGGAGATCGAGGCCAAGCTCAACAACATGCCCTACGTGGCCGAGAGCCTCGTCGTGGAGCGCGGTAAGGGTTTGACCGCATTGGTTTACCCCGACTTCGAGGCGGTCGACGCCGAAGGGCTCTCGCCGCAGGCGCTTCCCGAGCTGATGGAGCAGGTGCGCAAGGACCTCAACAAGCTTGTCGCTCCTTACGAGCAGATCCAGAAGATCCAGCTCATCGCCCAGGAATTCGAGAAAACCCCCAAGAAATCCATCAAGCGCTACCTCTACAACGCCTAATATGGAAGCCAAGATAATCGAAATCCCCAAGGTGAGCGACCCCCGCGGCAACCTCTCGTTCATTCAGTATCCACAGGCGTGCCCGTTCGAGATCGCAAGGTGCTATTGGGTGTATGACGTACCCGCAGGCGAGAGCCGCGTGGGACACGCCTACTACACCACGGCCGAACTGATCGTGGCCCTCAGCGGCAGTTTCACCGTCGAGGTCTCCCAGGGCGGCGTCACCAAGCAATTCCGCTTAAGCCATCCCTGGCAAGGCCTATACGTGCCACCCCTCCACTGGCGCGTGATCGACGACTTCGCCACCAACTCCGTCGCTATGATTCTCGCCTCCACCCTTTACGACGAGGACGACTATATACGTGATTTCCAACTATATACCCATTTCAATGGAGCCGAATAGCCACGCCACTTCCAGTCTCGACCAATGCCGGGTGATCACCCTACCGCGTCACCGCCACGCCCTGGGCTCACTAACCGTGGCCGAGAACGGCGACACGCTGCCGTTCGCCATCCGCCGCGTGTTCTACCTCTACGACGTGCCCGTGGGCTCACAGCGCGGCGGGCATTCCCACCACCAGGACCATCAGCTGATCGTCGCCGTCGCGGGCTGCTTCTCCGTGACCCTGAGCGACGGCGTCAACTCCCGCCGGTTCATGCTCTCGCGCCCCTACGAAGGTCTGTACATCCCCCCGGGCATCTGGCGCGAAATCGACGACTTCTCATCGGGCAGCGTCTGCCTGGTACTCACCTCGAGCGAGTACCGCGAAAGCGACTATGTGCGCCAATTCTCTGATTTTCAGCAATTAACATCCTCTAAACGATCCAAATAAACTATCGGTCATGCGCTATCCATTCCTCGATCTAGCCACTGTCAACGCCCCCTACATGGACGAGCTGCAAGAAGCCACACGCCGCGTAGTGGCCTCGGGATGGTATGTAGGCGGTCAGGAGTGCCAAGCGTTTGAGGAAAAAATGGCCACATTGGCCCAAACCACCCACTGCGTGGGCGTAAGCAACGGCCTGGACGCCCTGCGGCTGATTTTCCGGGCGTTTATCGAGCAAGGCCGACTCAAGCCGGGCGACAAAGTGCTCGTACCGGCCAACACCTACATAGCCTCGGTGCTGGCCGTCACCGACGCCGGATTGGAGCCGGTTTTCATCGAGCCCCGGCTTGACACGCTAAACATCGACCCAGAACGCGTTTTGGAGGCCGCTGGCGACCCCGAGGTGTGCGGCCTGCTGGTTGTCCACCTTTACGGCCGCGTCGCGTGGGACGAGCGCTATAACGCTCTCGCCGACCGCTTGGTGATCGTGGAGGACGTCGCCCAAGCCATCGGCGCAGTCTCGCGCGTAGCTGGAATAAACGGCACTCACGCCGCTGGTAGCCTTGGCCATGCCGCCGGTTTCTCATTCTACCCCACCAAAAACATTGGCGCCCTGGGCGACGCCGGCTGCGTCACCACCAACGAGGCCGAGTTGGCCCGCACCGTCCGCGCCTTGGCCAACTACGGCTCCTTCCAGCGATACCACAACGAGTACCAAGGCTACAACTGCCGGCTCGATCCTATCCAAGCGGCGTGCATCAACGTAAAGCTACCCCACACTGCCACCGAGAACGCGTTGCGCCGCGACCTTGCTCGAGTATACGACAAAGAGATAAATCACCCGGCCGTGGTAAAGCCCCTATTTGTCGACTCCGACGAGATGGTGTGGCACCAATACGTGATACTCAGCCCAGAGCGCGATCGCTTGCGGCAATACCTCACCGACCATGGCGTGGGCTCCGACATCAACTACCCCACCCCTCCCCACCACCAGTCCTGCTACCAGCGCTACGCCTCCCTCCCCCTACCCATCGCCGACCAGATAGCCGCCCAATGCCTCTCCCTCCCCATCACCCGCTGCACCACTCCCGCCGACGCCCTCGCCATCTCCCACCTCCTCTCCTCCTTCCGTTAAATAAGGTTAATTAGAGGCCATTTTCTTGGTGGGGGACAAAAATACCCTTACCTTTGCACCGCTTTAAAACCGAATCGGGGTGTAGCTCAGCCAGGTTTAGAGTACGCGTCTGGGGGGCGTGTGGTCGCTAGTTCGAATCTAGTCACCCCGACTTAGAGAAGCAGAAGCCGCTTGGAATCGTGATTCCAGGCGGCTTTTTTATTGGGATCCTTAACGAATGAGTCTTGGCTTGCATTAGCTAAACTATCTAAGCGCACAGCGCGATTCTCATTGTTAACCGCACTCCGAAGTGCTAAGCACGGAGAGTGCGGACGGTAAATGGCTCACTACATCCTATGATGGGAGTGCGCAGCACGACTATTTCAAAGAAAATCACTCAATGAAAGTTTAAAGAGTGTTAAAAATTGAGGGGGGGGTGAAAATTTGTATAAATTCGCGAGGCAAACAAATGTACAGAATTCTTAACACACATTATTCATCCTACTAAAACGATTGATCCTATGAAAACATTGAAGATCATGACATTTTCAGGTATTCTCGCCGCCTGCGCACTCGTGGCCCAGGGCGAGGAAAACACCTTGATATCCTTCACTCTGTCGACCACGTCGTCTACAAAAATCACGTTAAACGGCACCGGCACCGTCACCGTCAAGCCCCAAGACGCCACCTCCGGCACCACAGTAACCCTCAGCACCAACGGAAGCATGGCCAGGACAATAACCATCACTCCCTCAACCGCGGGGGAAACCTGGGTTATCACAGGCGACGATGCCACCGTGACAGTTTTCACCAAACGTAACGACACCGACAGTGGTACCATTCCGCTTCCCGACTCCAACCCCATCACTGCCATCGACGTGACTAACGACCCGGCTTTAACCTCGTTAACGCTAAAATATCAGCAAGCTATCACGACAATCGATTTATCCAAGAGCACGGAATTGACGACACTTTACATCGAGTACAATAAGTTGGCGGAGATCGATCTATCGTCGTGCACCAAGTTGAAATATGTGGACGTGAGCAGCAACCTGCTCACTTCTTTCGACGTGACCAAGAATCCAGATCTCGTCTGGCTGGAGTGCAACGACAATAAATTGTCTTCACTTAATGTATCGCATAATACAAGCCTAAGCCGTCTTGAGGTGGATAGTAACTCGCTTACCGAGATTGATTTATCAAAGAACACGGCACTTACGGCCTTGTGGATCCGCGAAAACAAATTCACGTCTATCGATCTCACTTACAATACTTTACTCTCGGAGCTGAAGGTGGATGGGAACAAATTGACAAGTCTTGACGTGTCGATGTTGCCGGAACTTTCTATACTGGATTGCGAAGATACCAGCATTACGGAACTAGATCTTTCATCTAATACCAAATTAACTCAATTGGATTGTAACTTATCACCTATCAAGGGTCTAGATTTAAGTAACAATCCCAAGTTAACCGCGATTGCATGCGAATTTTGCGAACTTGAATATCTTGACGCCTCAGCTTGTTCTCCTACCTATATGATTGTAGTTGAGGGAAACAAATTAGCCTACCACACCATAAAGTGGTCGGAGAATCTCACGGGATCAAAATATGATAGAGAATATTCCTCTACTTCAGAAAAAAGATATCCACTCTATTTTGTAACCTGCATGCAGCAGAAGATCAGGGTACCGTATAGCGAGTTGTACGTGGATTTGAGCGAGTATATGCAGCCTATCACTTTCCGTGAGGTGACTTATCCCACGAAGTTGGAGGGATTCTACGTCTACGATTCGTCAACACTTGGTACGGTGGAGGATTATCCTTATGGGCCCTGGTATGAGCCTTCGCCTTTCGGTAGCGACTCGGCTCGCGAGGGCACGGCGCTTGGTTCGGATTTTTATATCTCGCTTAAAGACTACAAGGAGGCCAACAGCACTGATTATAATGCCACCTATGGCTCCTTCGAGCAGACTGATTTGGATAAGAAATTCAATATCTCCGATCAGATTTTCAATGTATATGACACCGATGGCGATAGGAAGATATCGCTTTACGCCGTGCTTTCCAATGACCTGTTCGGTTCACAGAGCGACTACATTACGGAGCTTCCTTTGACGCTTTACACGGTGCCGATGGAGTTCAGCCATCCTACACCGACGGGGGTGGAGAGTGTGGCCCTGGATGAGATGGAGATCGTGGCCGTTTACGACCTGCAGGGACGCCTGCGCGACGGCCTCCAGACTGGCGTCAACATCGTGCGCTACAACGACGGCTCGGTAAGGAAAATCAAGAAATAACACTTTTTCGTGATAACGTTATAACGCAATCACGTAATAACGAAACGTAATTAAGGGTAATGAAAATGAAGCGGGGGAGCCCGTTGGGCTCCCCGCTTCATATCTCTTTGGGGTTAGTATTGGATGAGAGAGGTAACTTCGGCGTCCTTGGGAAGGACGGAGCGGCCGTTGAGGGCGGTCAATTCGATGATGAAGTTGATGTAGATCTTCTTGGGGTGGAGTTGGGACACGAGCTCGTAGGCGGCGGCCATGGTGCCACCGGTGGCGAGCACGTCGTCGTGGAGCACGACGATGTCGTCCTCGGTAATAGCGTCGCGGTGGATCTCGATAACGTCCTTACCATACTCTTTGTCATAGGAGGCCGAGATGGTGTCGGCAGGGAGTTTGCCAGGCTTACGGCAGGGCACGAAACCGGCTCCCAATTCAAAGGCCAGAATGGAACCGCCGATGAAGCCGCGGCTCTCGATTCCTACAACCTTGGTTACGCCTTTGTCGCGATAAAGCTGGGAGAGGTCCCAGCCGATAATGTGGAGGGCGCGGGGATCCTTGAACGCCGTGGTGAGGTCCTTGAAGACGATTCCCTTCTGGGGGAAATCGAGGACGTCGCGGATTTTAGATTTGATGTATTCCATTATTTTAGTTTTAAAGTTTCTAGTTTCTGGTTTCTAGTTTATAGTTTCTAGTTTCTGGTTTCTAGTTTCTGGGTTCTGGTTTTGGATCTTTCATCCTTTCATCATTTTATCCTTTAAAGGAGGAAAGGAGGAAAGTGGGGGGGGTGAAAAATTTGTTAATTGATTTTCTTGGAGTTACGAATGTTTCACGTGAAACAATTAGCGGCCTAGGAGGAGCAACAGGATGTTGATGTCGCTGGGGGAGATGCCTGAGATTCGGGAGGCTTGTCCGACGGTTACGGGACGTATCTTCGCGAGTTTTTGTCGGGCCTCAGTGGAGAGTTGGTGGATGGTGGAGTAGTCGAATCGGTCGCCGAGTTTCACCTCTTCGAGGCGCCGTAGCTTTTCGGCGATCTGGGCCTCGCGGTCGATATAGCCTTGGTACTTGATAAGGATCTCGGCGCACTCCACAACCTCGTCGCGCAGATCCTCGGGGATCTCCTCGACATGACGTCGAAGGGCGTCGATGTGGGGGATGAGGGCGGGGATGGATAGCTGGGGGCGCAGGAGCAATTCGTAAAGGCGCGTGCCTTGCGTGAGTGGCGCGGTGCCTAGTTGCTCGAGCGAGGGGTTGATCAGCGCCGCCTTGATTGAGTAGCGGCGTGCAAATTCTATAAGCGAGTCGCGCAGGGCGCGCTTGCGCTGGGTGAGTTGGTAGCGACGCTCGTCTACCAGACCCACGGCGTAGGCTTTCGGAGTGAGTCGCATGTCAGCGTCATCCTGGCGTAGGAGTATGCGGTATTCAGCGCGCGAGGTGAACATGCGGTATGGCTCGTCCACGCCCTTTGTGACCAAGTCGTCGATTAGCACGCCAATGTAGCTTTCGTCGCGGGAGAGGGTGAACTCTCCCCTACCCTGCACCTTCAGCGCGGCGTTGGCGCCAGCCACCAGGCCTTGGCCCGCGGCTTCCTCGTAACCGGTAGTACCGTTCACCTGTCCGGCGAAATAGAGACCCGGGAGGAGTTTGGTTTCGAGGGTATGGTAGAGTTGCGTGGGGTCAAAGAAATCGTATTCGATGGCGTATCCCGGTCGGTAAATATGGACGTCGCGCAGCGCGGGGATTGTCTGCAAGGCTTCAATTTGGACGCTCAGTGGAAGCGACGATGAGAAGCCGTTGAGGTAGTATTCTTGGGTGTCTTCACCTTCCGGCTCGAGGAAAAGCTGGTGCTCGGTTTTGTCGGCGAACGTGACGATTTTGGTTTCGATGCTAGGACAGTAACGCGGACCGATACTCTGGATTTGGCCATTGTAAAGTGGCGAGTCGGGAAGGCCCGCGCGCAACACCTCGTGGGTGCGCTCGTTGGTGTAGACGATGGCGCAAGGCAACTGGCGCAACTCACGCTTTATCTCGGGAAGGTAGGAGAATTTATGGAAATCCGAGTCGCCGAGTTGCTCGGTTGTGAGCGACCAGTCGACCGAGCGCGCGTCGATGCGCACCGGCGTCCCGGTCTTCATTCGGTCGGTGGCAAACCCCAGTTGGCGCAGCTGCTCGGTAATGCCATGCGACGCAGGCTCGGCCACGCGGCCACCTTTCACCTGGGCGCGTCCCACGTGCATCAATCCGTTGAGGAAAGTCCCCGCCGTAAGAACGACAGCCTTTGCGCCAAACTCCACGCCTAGGGCTGTTTTTACGCCTGCGAGCTGGCCATCCTCGATCAACAGGGATGTGACGTTGTCCTGCCACATGTAGAGATTGGGGGCGTTTTCGAGCGTGTGGCGCCAAAGAAGGGAGAATTTCATACGGTCGCATTGCGAACGCGGGCTCCACATCGCCGGACCTTTCGAGCGGTTGAGCATGCGGAATTGAATTGCCGAGCGGTCGGTGATTATTCCCATTTGCCCGCCCAACGCATCGATTTCGCGCACGATCTGGCCTTTGGCGATGCCGCCCACGGCCGGGTTGCAGCTCATCTGGGCGATTTTGTTCATGTCGATGGTGATCAACAGCGTGGATGCGCCCAGGCGCGAAGCAGCCATCGCCGCCTCGCAACCGGCATGACCCGCGCCTACCACTATCACATCGTAATCAAATTTCATCGCTATTGGGTGAATTATCGGGATTCTCGGGATTTACGCAATTCTCGGTATTTTCGGGATTTCCGGGATTTTCGAGGTTATTGAGCAAGGCGAGGGCGCGATTCTCGTGGGATTCCATTATCTCGCGCTCGCCAGGGCCTTTGTCGTTGATCCCGCAGAGGTGGAGAATTCCGTGGATTATCACGCGTCGCAATTCCTGGCCGTAGGTCGCCCCCACTTGCTCGGCATTGCTCGCGACGGTGTCGAGGGAGATGAAGATGTCGCCCCGGACGAGCGCGCCACGACAGTCGTCGAAGGTGATGATATCGGTGAAATAGTCATGCTGGAGAAATTCGCGGTTAACTTCGAGAATTTTTTGGTCGTCGCAAAAGATATATGTGAGCGGGCCAGTGATGCGTTGAAATGACGCAACCACCGAATCAATCCATTTTTCGATCAGAGGGTAGTCAAGATCCGGGAGCTTGACCCCATCGGCGAGCCATTGAATCCGAGCCATAATTATGCAAAATAACCCACAAAGTTAATAAAACGGCTTGAAAAATGCAAATTGGAGATTTTGAGGGCTTTCGCGAATTTTTCTGAAAGTGGATTTTGGCCTTGATTTTTAGAATTAAATGACTTATACTGAGATATTTACGTTGATTTATGGCCTTGCGAGAATTTAAAATTTAGAATTTTTCGGGAAGAGGGACGTGAATTTCGCGAGGAAATTCGGGATTCTCTTACTAGCCTCTCCCCTACCCTATCGGTTTCCCATCGGGATCGATTTCGATCGCCTTCTTTCGATTTCTAGCGTTTTCAGTCGATGGCCAGGTTTAGGAGAAGAAGATATAGGCCGCGATGATACCTGCGATGGAGCCGGTGACATCGGCCAGCAAAGCGTAAGGAACCGCATAGCGCGTCTTGGTTACCCCAACCGAACCGAAGTACACCGCCAGGACGTAGAACATCGTGTCGGTCGATCCCTGGATGGCTGCCGATACGCGCGAGACGAACGCGTCGGCACCGTAGGTGTTCATCAAGTCAACCATCATGCCTCGCGAGCCCGAGCCACTCAGGGGCTTCATCAGGGCGGTGGGCAACGCCGCTACCCATTGAGCGTCGATACCCAGCCAGGTGACGAACGCCTCCAAGCCGTCGGTGATAACGTTCATCGCCCCCGAGGCGCGAAACATGCCTATCGCCACCAAGATCGCCACCAAATAAGGGATGATCATCACTGCTGTCTTGAATCCCTCCTTGGCACCCTCGATGAAAGTGTTGTACATGTTGATCTTCTTAAACAACCCCGCGACGAGGAAGGCGACGATGACACCCAAGAGGAGAAAGTTGGCGATGAATCCCGAGTAGACCTGCACCGCTTCCTGAGGCAACGCCGAGAAGAACCAAACGATGCCCAGAATAATCACCGCCATGCCCCCGAGCCACGACAACAGCACCGGGTCCATCAGCCGTATGCGCTGCTTGATGCACAGGGTGATGATTCCCACGAATGTGGCGATGAACGTAGCGAGCAGGATAGGCAGGAACACGTCGGTGGGGTTGGCCGCTCCAGCCTGCGCGCGATACATCATTATAGAGATAGGTATAAAACACAGGCCCGACGCGTTCAAGATTAGGAACATGATCATCGCGTCGGTGGCGGTGTCCTTCTCCTTGTTCAGGCTCTGCAATTCCTGCATGGCTTTAAGGCCCATGGGCGTGGCGGCGTTGTCCAGCCCCAGCATGTTGGCTGAGACGTTCATGAAAATCGAGCCCATTGCCGGGTGGCCCTTGGGAACGCCGGGGAAAAGCCGCGAGAACAGCGGCGAGATCACTCGCCCGAGGAACCCAACTACCCCACCCCGCTCGCCGATCTTCATCAGTCCCAGCCAAAGCGACAGGATACCCGTAAGGCCGAGAGCTATTTCAAAGGCGTTGCCAGCCGAGGTGAACGACGCGCTCATGATGTCGCTCCACACCTGATAGTCGCCGCAGAAGAGGGTTTTGCCGATAGCCACCAGCGCGGCCACCAGGAAAAACGCCACCCATATATAATTCAGAACCATTGCTTGCGTGTTATAATCCCGCTGAATGCGGCGGGAGGTGATAATTTTCGCAAAGATACGGAAATTTGTTGTAAATTTGCAGTTGCCATGGCAAACAAGATTGTAGAAACCCCGCTGATGCGGCAATATGTGGAGATGAAGCGCAAGCACCCCGACGCGGTGCTCCTGTTTCGTGTGGGCGACTTTTACGAGACGTTCTCGGAGGACGCCATCACCGCCTCCGAGATATTGGGCATCACCCTTACCCGCCGTGCCAACGGAGCCGCGCAATTTGTGGAGCTGGCCGGATTCCCCCACCACGCCCTCGACACCTACCTGCCCAAGCTCGTTCGCGCCGGCAAGCGCGTGGCTATATGCGAGCAATTGGAGGACCCGAAATTGGCCAAAAAGCTGGTCAAGCGAGGCATCACCGAGCTGGTCACTCCCGGCGTATCGATCAACGACAACATCCTCGACCACCGCGAGAACAACTTCGTGGCGGCCGTCCATATCGACAAGCAAGCCGCGGGATTGGCCCTGCTGGACATCTCCACGGGCGAATTCCTCTGCGCCGAAGGCTCCCTGGACAAGGTCGACAAACTCCTTGGCAGTTTCGCTCCCAAGGAGCTTTTGGTGGAGAACGACAAGCGCGCGTTCGCCATCCAAAACCTGCCATCTGCACCCAAGAGCGTGACGCCGCTGGAGGACTGGGTGTTCACCGGCACCAACGGCATGGAACGCCTGCTGAAGCAATTCGAGACAACCTCGCTGAAGGGTTTCGGCGTGAGCGGAATGCCCGCGGCCATCGTCGCCTCGGGCGCCATCCTCTACTATCTCGACCTCACCAAGCACACCCGCACGAGCCATATCACCACCCTGTCGCGCATCGAGGAGGAGCAGTACGTCAGGCTCGACAAATTCACCGTGCGCAACCTCGAATTGCTACGCCCGATGACCGACGAGGGCCGTTCGCTCCTCCAGGTGATCGACAAAACCGTCAGCCCGATGGGTGCCCGACTGCTGCGCCGCTGGATCCAATTCCCCCTGCGCGACCCAAAGGAGATCAACGCCCGCTTGGACGTCGTGGAGCACTTCATGAAGGACCCCGACGCCCGCGACGAAATCCGCGAGCAACTCGAGCGAATGGGCGACCTGGAACGCTTGATTTCAAAGGTGGCAGTGGGCCGCGTGTCGCCCCGCGACGTGGTGCAACTAAAGGTGGCCCTGCAATCGATTGAGCCTATCAAAACGCGCTGCATGGCCACGGCGCAAACATCCCTGCGGGCCATGGGAGAACATCTCGACCCCTGCAAACCGATGAGCGAGCGTATCGACCGCGAAATCGTGCCCGACGCTCCCAGCATCTGGGGCAAAGGCCGGGTGATCGCCGACGGCGTCGACTCGGAATTGGACGAGTTGCGCCTTATCTCCTCCCAGGGCAAGGACTACTTACTGAATATACAGGCGCGCGAGGTGGCCGCCACGGGCATCCCCAGCCTCAAAATCGGCTTCAACAACGTCTTTGGCTATTATATAGAGGTGACAAACACCCACAAAAACAAGGTGCCCCCGGGGTGGATACGCAAGCAGACGCTGGTCAACGCCGAGCGCTATATCACCCAAGAATTGAAGGAATACGAGGAGAAAATCCTCGGCGCCCAGGAGCGCATCGAGCAGATCGAATCACGGCTGTTCAACCAACTGGTCACCGACCTCGGTGACTGGGTGGCCAGGATCCTGCGCGACGCCCATCTGCTGGCCCAATTGGACTGCCTGACCTCGTTCACCGTCGCTGCCCTGGAGAACCGCTACAACCGCCCCGTGGTCGACGATTCCCTCAGGCTTGAACTGGTCGACGCCCGTCACCCCGTGATCGAGAAACAGCTCCCACCCGGCGAGCCTTACATATCCAACTCCGTCGCATTGGACAACAACGCCACGCAGATCATGATGATCACCGGCCCTAATATGTCGGGTAAATCGGCTCTGCTGCGCCAAACCGCCCTCAACGTCATAATGGCGCAGATGGGCTGCTTCGTGGCCGCCGCCAGCGCCCATATCGGCGTGGTCGACAAAGTGTTCACCCGCGTGGGCGCAACCGACAACATCTCCCTGGGCGAGTCGACTTTCATGGTCGAAATGACCGAGGCGGCCTCGATACTCAACAACATGAGCGCCCGCTCGTTGATTATCTTCGACGAGCTCGGCCGCGGCACATCCACCTACGACGGCATCTCCATCGCCTGGGCCATCGTCGAGTTCCTCCACAACTCATGCCAAGACCATCCCAAAACCCTTTTCGCCACTCATTATCACGAACTTAACGAGATGGAGCGATCCCTCACGCGCGTGAAGAATTTCAACGTGTCGGTAAAGGAGATCGACGGCAAGGTGGTGTTCCTCAGGAAGTTGGCCGAGGGTGGATCGGAGCACTCATTTGGTATCCATGTGGCCAAATTGGCCGGCATGCCACGGTGGATTGTCGACCGCGCCACCAAGGTGCTCAAGCAGCTCGAGGAATCGGCCCCGGGTGGCGACCGACCCGTGCCTTCGACCCTTACCCCGCAAACCGAGGAGGGCGTGCAGATGTCGTTCTTCCAATTGGACGACCCTGTGCTCGAGCAGGTGCGAGACGAGATCCTCGGCCTCGACATCAACGCCCTCTCCCCTTTGGCCGCCCTTAACAAGCTTAACGAAATCAAAACAATCATAACAGGAAAACCGTAATAACGGCGAAGCCGTTATTACAAGTATAAAGTATAAAGGATAAAGGCCGCTGGCCAAGGATTAAGGATAAAGGATTAAGGATAAAGGATTAAGTGATAAGGATAATGGCCCTCCTTTCCTCCTTTAAAGATTTAAAGTTTTAAAGTTTTAAATCCTAAGATCCTAAGCAACTGAAAACTGAAAACTGAAAACTATACATTTATGGAAAAGATTGAACCTGGAAAATACGTGGAGCTCGGATACGACCTCTACGAGGTAAAGCCCGACGGCACCGAGATTCTCGTCCACCAAACCGACGTTGAGGATCCCGAGAAAATCATCTACGGCGTAACCCAAGGCATGATCCGCCCACTGGAAGAGGCTATCCTCGGCCTCCAGAAAGGCGGCAAATTCGACGTCAAGGTCGAGGCAAAAGAGGCTTTCGGTACCCACGACCCCGAGCAAGTGGCCGTACTCGAGAAGGACATCTTCAAGATCGACGGCAAATTTGACGAAGAGAACATCACCCCCGGCGCCATTGTGCCGATGATGACCTCCGACGGTTTCCGCATCAACGGCGTGGTCGTTGAGGTAGGACCCGACACCGTCAAGATGGACTTCAACCACCCGCTGGCCGACAAGGACGTGCGATTCAAGGGCGAGATCCTGGCAGTGCGCGACGCCACCCCCGAGGAGTTGCAGCCCGTGCACGGTTGCGGCTGCGGTTGCCACCACGAGGATTGCGCCGATGGTTGCGACTGCGACGAACATCACCACTGCGGCGACGACGCCTGCGGTTGCGGTCACGGCCACGGTCACCTTGGAGCCGACTGCTGCGGTGATTAAAGCGCGGGATATTGAGAAGAGTTACGGTGCCCTGAGGGTGTTGGATGGCGTCACCATCGACATCCCCCAGGGCATGGTATGCTCTATCGTAGGACCTAGCGGCGCTGGAAAAACCACTCTGCTTCAGATACTTGGCACATTGGACCGCCCCGACTCAGGCTCAGTGGAATTTGACGGCGAGGACGTCCTGCGCCTCAAAGGCAAAGCCCTAGCGCGGTGGCGCAACCACAACGTGGGTTTCGTGTTACAATTCCACCAATTGTTGCCCGAATTCACCCTTCTGGAGAACGTGATGATGCCCGCATTGATTGGTGGCGAGTCGCGCTCCAAGGCTGAGAAACGAGCCAAGCAACTAATTGACTACCTTGGGCTTATGGACCGAAGGGAGCATCGACCCGCGCAACTGTCCGGCGGAGAGTGCCAACGCGCCGCTGTGGCCAGGGCGCTGGTCAATTCACCTCGCGTGGTGCTGGCCGACGAGCCTTCGGGAAGCCTCGACACCCACAACCGCGAGGAGCTACACCGACTGTTTTTCGACCTCCGCCGCGACCTGGGCCAAACCTTCGTCATCGTCACCCACGACATGTCGCTCGCCCAGGACACCGACCTCATTATCCGCCTCCGCGACGGTATCATCGTCGACGATGTCCACGATGATAAGATTAAGGATAAAGGATAATGGCCATCCTCTTTTTGGGGCGGAGCCACCTATCTATTTAAGCAGTCACTTTAGCGACATTCTACGATGGAAAAAGTAATAAAACTCATAACAGGCATCCTGGTTGCCTGTTGTCTGGCCGGGTGCCAAGAGGGCGACCCCGGGGAGCAGACCCCTACCCTATACGATATCGTGGAGCTGGAGACTTCCTCCGACACCGGCTCGTCGATGGTGCTCCAGCACGGCGACACCGAGCCGGTGTACATGACCACCACGACCCGTTTCGACTCCCAACTGGTTGCCAACGGCGACTGCTTCTTCCTTGGTTATCAAGTGATTCAAGAGGGTAATCCCCAACAGGTAAAGACCATCACCTACTCCCAAATCAACAACTCAGCGGTGCAAGTCGACCAAATCGGTAAATATATCACCTGGGACAAGGATGAGGTGTACCTGATGGCTATCTGGCGCGCCGGCGACAAAATCATCGTGCGCTGCAAGCTCCCCTACGACGACAACCCACGCAAATTCTTCCTGCTCGCCAACGAGTCTACCCTATCCTCCCCCTACCCCGACCTCTACCTCATCCACGAGCTCCCTATGTACCACACCGCCACCTACGACCGCCAATATTACGCCGCCTTTGACGCCGCCGATATCTTCTCCCGCGACACCTGCCAGGGCGTCACGGTGCATATCGCCAACAGCAACCTCGTCGACCAGCGCACATTCAATCTATAACGTGCAAGTGGCGTGCATGTCCAATTTATTGGCCTAATTGGCGCATAATACGGGTGAATAGGTGAATTGTTGGAATATTTTACCTATTTTCGCGGCATAATTATAGTATCTAGTCGACAATGGAAAAGCATCTGCATATAGAGCAATTATTTGAGCTGGAACGCGTGGCCAACGCTTTCTCGCGGCACGAGAGCGATTATGTGTACGCCCATATCTCTCCCCTGTTCAACGGTGAGCGCGCCTCATTCCCAACCCGCTCCCTGCGCTTCGAAGGTCTCACATTCCTCTTGTGCCACAGCGGCAAAATGGTGATCGATGTCAATCTCAACCGCCATGTGTTGACCTCCAACATGATCATGTTCATCCCTCCGATGTCGATCGTAAACATCGAGGAGTGTGATGACCCCAATCTCGACCTCCAGTTGCTCGCTCTCAACCACGATTTTATGCACACGATCCCCATCGACCTCAACACTTGGGCCGCCTCCAACACCCAATTCAAGGCCCCCGAGCGACTGTCGATCCAATTGACCGACGGGGAATTCGACATACTCAACAAAATCATGGGACTGATGCACTCCAACACCGTCGAGAACCAAGAGGACATCTATATACGCAGCATCGCCCGCAACCTGATGTCGGCCATGTTCTACCAAATCCTCGAATTCAGCCACCGACGCGAGGAGGACACCGAAAACGAGCGCCCAGCCACGCGTCGCCTCAGCTACGTCAACCAGTTTATGGCCCTGGTGAAAAACCATTTCCGCGAGGAGCGATCGGTGGGTTTTTACGCCGACAAGTTGTTTATCTCCCCCAAATACCTCTCCCTGATTATCAAAGAGGTCACTGGCAAAAGTGCCACCGCATGGATCGACCAATGCGTTATCCTTGAGGCCAAAAACCTCCTGAAATTCTCGGGCAAAAACGTCCAGCAGATCGCCTACGAGTTGAATTTCACCAACCAATCTTCGTTCGGTAAATACTTCAAGCACTTGACCGGGATGTCGCCCACGCAGTACCAGCAATCATGAGGGTAAGGCTAATACTTTTTCTGGTGGTCGCGCTGCTCTCCCCTACCCTATGCCAGGCGCAGAAAATCGAGGGGAAATCCGAGCTCAACGCCAAGGAATTGACCGCCTACATCCAGCAACGCAACCCCGACTTCGACCCCGCCATCGCCGAGGCCTACATCAAGATCGGCAAGAAATACGGTCTGCGAGGCGATATAGCTCTCTGTCAAGCGATTATCGAGACGGGATGGTTCCGTTACCAAGGATCGGCCGTCAAGCCCGAGCATCACAACTATTGCGGCCTGGGAGTGGTGAAAAACGGCCAAACGGGTGCCGGTTTCGACACCGTCGAGGACGGCGTGCGTGCACATATCCAGCACCTCTACGCCTACTGCTGCAACAAGGACCTCCCCCGCAAGGAAAAACTCATCGACCCCCGCTTCGCGCTCGTCAAGCGCGGCTGCGCCCCCAAATGGAAGGACCTCTCGGGACGCTGGGCCCAAAACCCCCAATACGGCAAGCAGATCCTCGACCTCCACGCCCGCATCAAATCCTCCCGCTAATCCCCCTCCCCTCTCAGAAAACGATGTAATCGGTACCTATATTCATAGTATAATATCTCGTACTTTCCCGCAAAATTACAACACATTTTCCAATCAACAAAGCAAAAAGTACAATAAATAATACCTCTAGGTGGGGGAGGGGTGGCGTGCACGGTATTGGAGGGGGGAGCAGCCGTAGCGGCGCTGGAAGAGGTGATGGAAATGGGCCAGCGTAGGAAACCCGAAGGTCCAAGCGATTTCGCATATCAGTTCGTTTTCCGATCCGGGCTCCAGAAGATGTCGCGCGGCCAACGCCAAGCGATAGTTATTGACGGCCTCGATAAACGTCTGGCCAGTCATGCGCTTGTACCACGAGCAGAACGCCGAGTGGTTCATCCCCACATGGCCGGCTATCTGGTTGATGTTCACTTTTCGAGCGTAATTACATGCTATCCAAGCCTCTACCGAGGCCAAGCGGCGCACGCTGAGGCTGTCGAATTTCAGTTTGGCTACTGTATTCCCTTGCCTAGCCAATAGGCCTATCAACTTCACGAGCAACGACTCGCGATCCCCCACAAAGGCCTTATCAATCGCGATCATCACCCGCTTCATTCGCTCCCCCTCCCTTCCCTCAAACACTTTGCTCTCCATCTGGGACAATAGCGAGTCGATTCCAAGCGCGGGAAACGACAACGACAAGCCTTGCAGGAAAGCCGTGGAGAAAAATATCGTGACATTCTCAATGTGGCCGTTGGAATCCACCACCTGGGGGTCGAATTTCCACTGGTGCAACATTTTCGGCGGTATCAGCACAACCTCGCTGGTGGTGAACGGCGCCTCCTTGCCGTCGATCACCCGCGTGCCACTGCCCACCAACACGGTGCTCAACTCCCAATCATCCTGGCAGTGCGGCCCAATTTGATCGGCTGGCGACACCGCCACGCGCATGTATTTATATGTCCTTTTTCCCATGATAAAAACTTATGGATACAAATATACGACAATAATTTCGGACAATTCAACCACGCCGTATAAAATTATTCATTTACCTTCGCGAGCGTAACCAATCATTTCATTTATATGGCGTCAGATACACCTTTGGCCTCTAAACCGAGATACGAAATACTTGACGGACTGCGAGGCGTGGCGGCTATGCTGGTCGTCGCCTTCCACCTTTTTGAGACCTATTCCCCTGGCCCCACGGAGCAGATTATCAATCACGGATACCTGGCGGTTGACTTCTTTTTCGCTTTGTCGGGCTACGTGATCGGCTACGCCTACGACGACCGATTCACCAAGATGGGCACGTGGGGATTCTTCAAGCGGCGTATCATCCGCCTTCACCCGATGGTGATTATCGGCACGTTGATAGGCGCGGCGATGTTCTATTTCGGCGACGCTCCGGAATTTGACCTGGTGAGTCAGACAGCCGTGAGCTCCCTGCTGTTCGTTACCTTGATGGGGTGCCTAATGTTGCCCCTCACTCCGGCCATGGACATTCGGGGGTGGCAAGAGGTGAATCCGCTCAACGGGGCCGCATGGTCGCTTATGTGGGAGTATTTGGCCAACATCCTCTACGCGTTGTTTATACGCCGGCTGTCGCGCCGATGGCTCACGGCATTCGTGGGAGTATCGGCCTTGCTTACGATCGATGTGGCGATGAATTTCGACACGTGGGGGCTGCTCAAGGCACGAGAATACGCCGCGTTCACGTTAATTGGGGGCTTCGGACTGTCGGCCGACCAACTTTACATCGGCCTTTCGCGCCTGTTGTTCCCCTTCTTTGCGGGGCTGTTGTTGTCGCGCTTGGGGTGGAAAATCAACCTGCGCGGAGGCTTCTGGTGGTGCTCGCTCATCGTCGCAGCGGTGCTGGTGATGCCTTGCGTGGGCAAGGAGGAATTCGGGTGGGTCAACGGTCTGTACTGCACGGTGGCTGTTTTGGCCGTATTCCCGCTGGTATTGGTAGTGGGCGCCGGAAGCCGCACCACCGACGCGGCTACAACCGGATGGTGCAAGTGGCTGGGGGCTATAAGTTACCCACTGTACATCACCCATTACCCGTGGATTTACCTGCAGATGAAGTGGGCGGCCGACCATCAGAGCCTGCCATTGTCGACCCACGTCACAGTGGGCGTGAGTATATTCTTGCTGGTCATCGCCATAGCCTGGGCATCGTTGAAACTCTACGACGAGCCTGTACGCGCTTGGCTCACGGCTCATTGGAGGCGCAAGTCGGTGGCTGTGGCCAATGCTGGAGCGGCGGTGTAAGAAAAATCCTCAGGCGGGTGCCTGAGGATTTTTTCTTGGCGAGGGCGAGGGCGCCCACGCTTATTGCTAGTGGCAAGGGTTATTTTGCGGGCTCGGGGTTGATGTCGAGCACCTCTACGTCGAAGACGAGGGTCGACATGGGACCGATGCCAGCCTGGGGAATGCCGTCAACACCGTAAGCGAGGTCGGCGGGAATGTACAGGGTAGCCTTGCCGCCCTTGCCGAGAAGCATCAGGCCCTCGGTGAAACCGGGAACGAAGTTGGACGCGGGAAGAGTGATGCCCTCGTCGGACGACTTGTCAAACTCGGTGCCGTCAACCAGCTTACCGGTGTATTTGATCTTCACGCGGTCGCTCTTCTGCACCTTGTCGCCAGTGCCTTCATTCTCAATCTTGTAAGAGAGGCCCGTCTCGGAGGTTTGGATAGCGGCGTCCTTAGCCTTTACCTCGTTGAGGTACTTCTCACCGGCGTTCTTGTTGGCGATAGCCTCGGGAGAGTTGGCCTTGGCCTCCTGTGCCTTCTGCATCTGGATCTGCTGGATGCGCATGTTCAATTGCTGGAACTCGCTGTTCACCTTCGAGGCCTGGGCCTGGTCAACGCTGTCGGCAGTGAATGCCTTCTCGAATGCCTTGAGGAACGTGTTGATGTCAATCTGGGCGATCGACTGGTTCTGGCGCTGGGCGAAGTTCCAAGCGTTCAAGCCCACGTTGAAGCCGATCACGAAGCTTTGGTTGGTGGTATCGGTGGTGATGGCTGCCTTGAAGCCGCGCATGAAGTCGGCTTTGTTGAACTTGGCGCGATCGGCCGAGTCCTGACGCTCTACGAATTGTTTCCATTGCTGGGCGATTTCGTAGCCCATGGATTCGCCACCAAGGATGGAAATAGAGTCGGACAAAGCCTTGTCGGCATTGGGGTTGGCCTTCTGGGAGCCACCGCAAGAGGCCATGGAGATGACCAAAGCGGCGGAAGCAAGGCCGAGGATGATTTTTTTCATTGCTTTATTAATTAATTAGTAGATTGATTGGTCGAAAGTTAGGGGTTTACCTTGAGCAGCTCCACGTCGAAGATGAGGGTGGCGTTTGGCGGGATGGCACCGGGAGCACCCTGGGGTCCGTAGGCGAGATTGGAGGGGATGAACAGGCGCCACTTGGAGCCTTCGTTCATCAGTTGCAAGGCCTCAACCCAGCCGGGGATCACCTGAGTGACGCCGAAAGTCGCGGGGACGCCGCGATCTACCGACGAGTCGAACACCGTGCCGTCGATCAATTTGCCGGTATAGTGAACCTCCACGCGGTCGGAGGCTGTAGGCTTGGGACCCTCGCCCTGGGTGATCACCTCATACTGGAGGCCCGAGGGGGTGGTCAACACGTCGACACGCTTGCCGTTCTCGGCCAGGAACTCCTCGCCGGCTTTCTTGTTCACCTCGGCCATCTTGGCGGCCTCGGCCTCTTGCTCCTTCTGCATTTTCTCGAAGAAGGCTTGAATCTCTTTTTTGGCCTCGTCGTAGCTCATCTTGGGAGCCGAGCCGTAGAACACTGCGGCCACGCCGTCGGCGAAGTCTTGGATGTTGATTTCCTTTATTCCGGAAGCGCGGAAATTATTGCCCATGGAAAGGCCGAGGGCATAAGAGATACGGTCGAGGGAATTGGTTTCCATAATCGTTGAATTTTAAGATTAATAGATTCGCGCCGCGAAGTTAAGCAAAATGCGGGCAAAAAATTAACAAATTTCTTTAAATTATGGTTCACTTCTTACCTACACTGCGTTTTGAACCTGAACTGATCCATAATAGACTACATCTCTTTCAACATTGTCCAGTAAGGCTCTAATTGTAACCGCAATGTCTCCATAACCTCGTCAAATGGCTTGACGGTGGGAGATTTCAATTTTCTGACAAACGCATTCCATCTGGTGTTGAGATTAGTGCTCGTTCCGAAATCGTCATTAAAGAAAGGATGCCTTTCAGAGTAAACGGTTTTACGATTGGCAAACGTTGTGGCAATGGCCTCTTTCAATGCATCAGAATCAACACTGGCTGTCTCGAGAAGTGTATAAAGGTCATAGAAATCTTTCATGCGACTGTTGGCCTCGCCGCGTTCTATGGCTGTCTGGAATTTCTCGGCTATGACAGTTTCGATGGAATAGGCTAACACTTCCAGACGATCATCGTTGTCCAACATGGTCGGGTAGTCGAGAACCACTGGTGCCGGAACCACGATGTCGCCAAAGCCGATGTCCATCGATACATCTTGACGTATGGTATCTAGGGTGACCGTAACAGTGATTCTCACTCCGGGATAGCGCTTTTCAACAGCGATGTCGGCAACGGTCATTGTATCCGCGTGAAATACAACCGCATCTTCCACGCACTTTATTTGGCATACCTCACTGAATGCCGCCTTGATATTCAAGGGGTCATTGTCGATATGAGTTCCCATAAAGTCAATATCGAGGGTTGGTCGCGCGCTGAATCGATCATGGGCGAACAGCAAAGCGCCGCCCTTCAGAATGAAATTCTCCCGGTAACGGCTATGCGCAAGCCTGTATAATAGCCGCTCTTGCAGATAGCGTGTCAGCAATAATTGATATTGTTGATTTTCATTCTTGGCGAGATTGAGTAGTCGCGCCCTAACAGAATGACCATAGTTTTTTATCTCGTTCATTGCCATGCTTCAAGGTACTTGTTTAGGATATTAGCCACGCGCAGCGGCTTGGCGTAGCCCAACAGTTTGTTAAGGTCGCGTCCCTCGCGACGTAGATAATTTTGGAGTATCTCGGCCATCACGTCGATACCGATCTTGTTGCGATACTTGATGGCATCGCACACCGAACGCTCCACATCATATACTTTCACTTTGTAGCCTTCCACCTCCATTTCCGCAACGCCCATATTGAGCTGAGGATGTGATTGGTAAACGAGTTTAAATTCCGGAAAACTCGGTAACGTCACCTTGCGCTTTGACTCCACGGCCACAAAAAAGGCATTGGGGATTTGCGTTGTAAGACCGTGAATAGCCCACGCCGACCACAAGCAGAGTACTCCATTGGGCACAATCTTATCCACGTCCACCATTGTGTCAGCCAACGCTTCGGGAGTTGCGTAAACGCCATTCCGTAGCCTCACCAACTCGCCGTAGCGAGCCGCCGAGCGCAGCTTTCTACGGTTTCTTTCCGGCAAACCTCGAGTGGTAACGATACCGTTTGAGATAGTTGAAGTGTTGATTTTCTGAATCATGTCACAAAGTTACGGAAAATATTTAAACTATCCGTAAGTTTCTTGTATTTTCTTCTTGACTGATATCTTGGGTCACACCTCGATCCGCACCACAGCCTTCTACGCCGACGTCGACCTGAGCACCCGCGCCGCCGCCGTCAACCGCCTCTCCGCCGCATTCAATTAAGGGGATGTTAAAATTTTCGGCAAAAAAAGGCTCACGAATCGTGCGTGGGAGCCCCAAAATACATTTTGGAGATGGAATATTGGGAGAAGTTTTGGGATAATATTCATACGGTGGGGAAAACCGATTAAAGGGGGTCGTCGGCGGCGATGGTGAGGGGAAGGTCGTCGGGCGGGAAAGAGTAGGGGGAGGGCGCAACCGGCTGGGAGCGGAAAGCGGCGAGGGTGGCAGCCAGCCGCTCGAGGGTGGCCTGGCGCTGGGGCTTGGCCAACTCACATTCCCAGATGGTGATCACATTCCACCCCATTTGACGCAACTTATCAGCCACCTCCTGGTCGCGCTGGCGGTTGCGCTCTATTTTGGCGAGCCAAAAATCGGGATTGGTCCTAGGTAACCGAAAACAAGAAGTTTTCCTTTCCTTGGAAACCCCCGTTTCGGGGATTTGGGGGCCTGCTTCATAGTGGTGGCCGTGCCAGAAGCACCCGTGGATGAATATCACCGTCTTGATGCCAGGGAAAACGATATCAGGTCGTCCCGGGAGATCGGCCCGATACAGGCGATAGCGGAACCCCCTTGTCCACAAGAATTGACGCACGAGCCGCTCGGGGCGCGTGTCGCGGGATTTCACCGCGCTCATGCACCGATGCCGTTGCTCCGGGGTCATCTTGTCCATATATTTATAACGCTTTTTCCTAAAATAATATTTTAGGAAAAGTATAAAGGGTAAAGGATAAAGGATAAATTAGGTGTTGATAAGGGTGTTGATAAGTGTTGATAATTGGATGAGGGATTTTTATAGTTTTGATTTGGTGGGAAAGGAAAGTTGTATATACCAGCGACCCTATCCAGTGGCCAAATAAGTTAACATATTGTTTTCGGCGTGAAATCAACGTAGAAAATGGTAGTTATCAATAGCAAGTGTGGGGAAAATTTATTAACTTCGCGAGTTGTAAACATGGTGTTAATAAGTAATTCACTTCATTGTGTTTCAACGCGATTGGATGTTGATAACCTGATAATAATGCCAATCATGATATTTATAACTTAAAAAGCAAGGAAAAGCGGAAAAAGTTATAGTGGTTATCAACAGCCAATATAAATCATCATAAAGAAAGCTTTTTGAAAAAATTTTTTTAAAAGAAGATATAATGACTGTTGACAAACACCCTCAGCGGGATGCCGAAAAACTCAAGGCTGAGATCAAGCGACTCAAAGAGGAGCGCGGCGCGGTGATCCTGGGGCATTACTACACCGAAGGCGACGTGCAGGAAATTGCCGATTTCATCGGCGACTCGCTGGCGCTGGCCCAGGTGGCAAAGAAGCTTGAGGCCCCGGTGGTGGTGATGTGCGGCGTTCATTTCATGGGTGAGACCGTGAAAATACTGTGCCCCGAGAAGACCGTGCTGGTGCCCGACTTGGAGGCCGGCTGCTCGCTTGCCGACAGTTGCCCGGCTGATGAGTTTGAGGCTTTCATAAAGGAGCATCCCGGCCACACGGTAATCTCTTATGTCAACACAACGGCTCGCGTGAAGGCTTTGACCGATATTGTGGTTACGTCGTCCAACGCCAAGAAGGTTGTGGATTCGTTACCCCAAGATGAAAAGATAATCTTTGGACCCGACCGCAACCTGGGCGACTATATCAACCGTTGCACGGGCCGCGAGATGGTGGTGTGGAATGGCGCTTGCCATGTGCATGAGCAGTTCTCGGTGGAAAAACTTGTGGAGCTGAAGAAGCAGCATCCCCAGGCCAAAGTCTTGGCTCATCCCGAGTGCAAGAAACCTATCCTGTTGCTGGCCGACAAGGTAGGTTCCACAGCCGCCCTGCTCAACTACGCCAAGGAGAGCGACGCCAAGGAGTTTATAGTGGTGACCGAGAGCGGCATTCTTCACCAGATGCGCAAGGATTGTCCCGAGAAGGTGTTCATCCCCGCTCCCCCCGAGGACAGCACCTGCGCCTGCAACAATTGCTCGTATATGAAACTCAACACTCTCGAGAAGATACGCGACTGCTTGCGTGACCTCAAACCTCAAATCGAGGTGGATGCCGATATCATCGACCGCGCCCGCAAGCCCATCGAGAGAATGCTGGAGCTAAGTAAATAAGAAATTAAGTATGAGTGATTAATGATTAGTGATTAAGTATGATATTAGTGATTAGTGATTAGTGATTAGTGATTAAGTATGATAGATTATATGTTGGAAACCATCTAAAAATCTATCAACTAGAAACTATTTACTAAAAACTAGAAACTAGAAACTAGAAACTAGAAACTTTTAACTATCAACTAGAAACTAGAAACTATCAACTAGAAACTTTTTAACTTGATAATGGACTACAATCATAAAGATATTGAGAGCCGGTGGCAGAACCGGTGGAGAGAGGATGGCACCTACAAGGTTGCCATCGACACGAAGAAGCCCAAATTCTATGTGATCGACATGTTCCCTTACCCCTCGGGAGCGGGATTGCATGTGGGACACCCGCTGGGATACATCGCCAGCGACATCTACTCGCGCTACAAGTGCCTGCAAGGCTTCAACGTGCTTCATCCCATGGGTTACGACGCCTATGGCCTCCCCGCCGAGCAATACGCTATCCAGACGGGTCAACACCCCGAGAAAACCACCATCCAAAATATCAACCGCTACCGCGAGCAATTGGACAAGATAGGCTTCTGCTACGACTGGAGCCGCGAGATAAAAACCTGCGACCCTGAGTATTACAAGTGGACACAGTGGGCCTTCATCGAGATGTTTGGCCACTATTACGACACCGTCAAGGGTAAAGCCATGCCTATCGCCGAACTTATCTCCCATCTTGAAAAGCAAGGTACCGAGGGCTTGACCGCCGCCGGCAGTAAGGAGCTTAGCTTTACCGCCCAAGAGTGGAAAGCCATGAGCGAGAAAGATAAGAGCGACGCTCTGATGAACTGGCGCATCGCCTACCTTGGCAACACGATGGTCAACTGGTGCCCCGAATTGGGCACGGTATTGGCCAACGACGAGGTGAGCGAGGGAGTGTCGATTCGCGGAGGCTATCCCGTGGAGCAGAAACTGATGTATCAGTGGTGCTTGCGCGTGTCGGCCTACGCTCAACGTCTGCTCGACGGCTTGGAGAAAATCGACTGGACCGACTCGCTGAAGGAAACCCAGCGCAACTGGATAGGACGCAGCGAGGGTGCCGAGATGCGCTTCAAGATTGACAATAGCGACGTGGAAATGGAGATCTTCACCACCCGCGCCGACACCGTCTTTGGCGTAACATTTATGGTATTGGCTCCCGAGAGCGCCTACGTCGACATGATAACAACTCCCGAGCAGCGCAAGGCGGTCGATGAGTATATTGCCTCTATTAAGCATAAGACCGAGCGCGAGCGCATGATAGAGAAGCGAGTGAGCGGCGTGTTCACCGGTGCTTACGCTATCAACCCTTTGACCGGCAAAAAGATACCGGTATGGGTGAGCGACTATGTATTAGCTGGCTACGGTACGGGCGCCATCATGGCCGTGCCGGCCCACGACTCGCGCGACTGGGCGTTCGCCAAGCATTTCGATCTGCCGATCATACCGCTGATCGAGGGAGCCGACGTGTCGGAAGGATCGTTCGACGCCAAGGAGGGTAAGATGATCAACTCCTCCAACGGCGACTTCTCCCTCAACGGCCTCGAAGTAAAGCAGGCTATCGCGGCCACCAAGAAATACATCGAGGAGAAAGGCATAGGTAAGGTGAAAGTCAACTACCGCCTGCGCGACGCCATCTTCAGCCGTCAGCGCTACTGGGGCGAGCCATTCCCCGTATATTATAAGGACGGCGTGCCTCACATGATGTCGATAGAGGATCTACCTCTGCTGCTCCCCGAGGTGGATAAATATCTTCCCACCGAGACGGGCGAGCCGCCCCTGGGCCGTGCCAAGAACTGGAAGACCAAGGAGGGGTATCCTATCGAGTTGAACACCATGCCTGGCTTCGCTGGATCGTCGGCCTATTATCTGCGCTACATGGATCCCCGCAACAACGACGCATTGGTATCCAAGGAAGCCGATGAGTATTGGCGCAATGTCGACCTCTACATCGGTGGTACCGAGCACGCCACAGGTCACCTGATCTACAGCCGTTTCTGGAACAAATTCCTCTACGACCTCGGTAAAGTAGTTGAGGATGAACCCTTTAAGAAACTTATTAACCAAGGCATGATTCAAGGTCGCAGCAACTTCGTTTACCGAATCAAGGACACCAACACCTTCGTGTCCCTCGGCCTGAAGGACCAATACGACACCACACCGATCCACGTCGACGTGAACATCGTAAGCAACGACGTGCTCGACTTGGATAAATTCAAGGCTTGGCGCCCTGAGTTTGCCACCGCCCAATTCATCCTCGAGGATGGCAAATACGTGTGCGGCTGGGCCGTGGAGAAGATGTCGAAATCGATGTTCAACGTGGTCAACCCCGACGATATCGTTGAGCGTTACGGTGCCGACACGCTTCGCCTCTACGAGATGTTCCTCGGCCCGTTGGAGCAAAGCAAGCCTTGGGACACCAACGGCATCGACGGCGTCAACCGCTTTATCAAAAAACTGTGGGCACTCTTCTATAAAGGTGGTCAATGGCTTGTGAACGACGAGGTGCCGTCGAAAGAATCGCTGAAGTCGCTCCACAAGTTGATCAAAAAGGTGACGCAGGACATCGAGACGTTCAGCTACAACACCTCCATCGCCGCGTTCATGATCTGTGTCAACGAGTTGACGCAGCAGAAGTGCCACTCACGCCAAGTGCTTGAGCCACTGTTGATTCTCTTGGCACCCTTCGCTCCTCATGTTACCGAGGAGTTGTGGCACGCCCTTGGCCACGACACCAGTATCTGCGACGCCCAGTGGCCCGTGCACGACGAGGCTTATCTCAAAGAGGACGAGGTGAACCTTGGCGTGTCGTTCAACGGCAAAGCTCGCTTTACCATCACCGTGCCTGCCGATCTCGACGCCGACTCCATCCAAAAGCTCGCTCTGGAGCACGAGAGCGCCCAGAAATGGCTTGAAGGAAAGACCGTCCGCAAGGTGATTGTCGTTCCCGGCAAGATAGTTAATGTGGTAGTAGGATAATAAATTAGGCAGTTTTACGTTATACAATTGCCTAAGAATATTTTGGAAAAAGTAATTAGCCTTAAATAATGAGCCGCAAAAAGATAGTAATGGCGACCAACAACGTCCACAAGCTGCAGGAAGCGAGGGAGATCCTTGCCGACAGCGAGTGGGAGGTGGTGTCGTTGAGCGATCTTGGCTGCCACGAGGATATACCCGAAACGGGCGCTACCTTGGAGGACAACGCGTTGCAAAAAGCCCAATGGGTTGCCCAAAAGTACGGTGTCGACTGTTTCGCCGACGATACTGGCCTTGAAGTGTATAGCCTTGGCGGAGAGCCGGGAGTGCGCTCGGCTCGTTATGCGGGTGAAGGTCACGACTCCCAGGCCAACATGAAAAAGTTGTTGGAACGCCTGGAAGGCCAAGTTGACCGACGCGCCCGTTTCCGCACAGTCATCGCCCTGATCCGCAACGGCCAGGTGCAACAGATGGACGGCGTGGTGGAAGGCACGATTCGCCTCGAGCCAAGCGGCGTGGGCGGATTCGGTTACGACCCCGTCTTTCAGCCTGAGAACAAGGAGGTTACTTTTGCCCAAATGAGCGCCGAGGAAAAAAACTCGATAAGTCACCGCGGGCGAGCGATGGCCAAGTTAAAAGCGATTTTGAAATAACGATATATTCAGCATATACTCAATCTCTATGATAAAGAAAATCCTCCTCTTTTTATGTGCGGTCGTGCCCACCCTGGCATCGGCCCAGGTAGCTATGGGCTCATGGCGAATCTATCAGTCATATGATACCCCTCGTCGTTACAATGACGGTGCGTTAGCGGCTAACACCTTTGTGGGATATCAAGCGCTTGATACCCCTGACAAGGTGTATATTGTATCTGAAAAATCTCTTACTCTTTTTTCATATGATAAAGAAACCGAGGAGGTTTATTCATATACGAAAAGCAACTTGCTTAACGACAATATTATAAGCGGAATTTGGTACAATAAGAAAAACAAATACTTGTTAATTTCTTATGATAACGGCAATATTGATTTGCTGTATGATGATGGCAAAGTGTATAATCTGCCTGATATCAAAAATGCCGTTATGACCATTACCAAGGGTATTAACGACGTAGCCTTTGACAATAACACCATTTACGTTGCCACCACTTTCGGCATTGTCCAGATTGACGATCAAAACCACTTTGTGGTGCAGTCGGGCAACTATAGCCAGAATGTGGATGCTATAGCCTCTGTCGGTGATTATATCGTGGCCTTGAGCGGCAATTCCTTACGCTACATAAAGAAAACCGATAAATACAACTCCTGGGATAATTTCACCTCCCTGGGCAGTTTCTACGGTAATAATTTTATTGGCATCAGTGACACAAAGATGTTGTGTCGAAGCACCTATGGTGGTTCTGGTTACACTGTAAGGTTGATGGATTTCGATTTCGAAAACGCTACCTTTACCTATAAATGGGTAATTGGTGCCGTGGATGTCGATTATATCGAGCCATTGAATAATGGAGAGTATTGGGTACGTCAAATTAATTCCGGTCTTAAATCTTTTGTGATTAGTAGTGATGGTACTACTTCTACCGAAAAAACATTGCCTGATGCTTTTAGTGACGGAACTACTGTAGGATTCAGCTTTTATGGCCACTCAAGCGTATGGTGCGCTGGTCGTTCTGGAATTACTGAATATGATCTGACGGGTGATTCTCCGGTTATTAAGAGAGACAAAACATTGACCAATAATTTAAAAGCAACCAACTCTACCCGCCTGAAATTCGGCAACTCCAATGCTCTTTACATTGCCGGCCTGGGCGCTTCCTCTTGGTGGAACGCCGCGTTCTGGAACTATCAGGCCCTGTCGCGCATCCACGAGGATGGCACCATTGAGGACCTTAACTGCTACAAGACCCAGCCCCACACCCACAGCCACTGGGATCCCCAGCAATCTTGCGGATATTCCACTGATATCTGGGACGTTACCGATATGGTGGAGGATCCCGAGGATCCCGACGTCTACTACGTGGGTAGCCGCTGGGACGGTATCTACAAGATCACCAAGAACGCCAACGGCGAGTGGGAGTCGTTGATCAACTACTCGGTTGACAACTCCAACTTCAAGGTCGTTAGCAACTGGGGTGTACCCGCTTACAACATCCGTTTCGACAAAAACAACAATATGTGGGTGAGCTTCGCACAAAGCGGCACCAACAACCTCCACATGCTCCCTGCCGAGAAGCGCAAACTTTCGTCGGTTACCGCATCCGATTGGGTGACCATCAACATCGCCGACCTCAACGTCGAAAACGACGGCAGCATGCTCATGTGCCAGCACTCCAACTTCATCTTCATCACCGACAGCTCCTATAACGGCCACGTGCTTGCCTACGACCACAAGGGCACTACCGACACCTCCGATGATGAATACTACGTGTGGAGCGTTTTCCTTGATCAAGACGGTAAGTCGTTCACCAACAATTATATATATTGTACTGCCGAGGACAACGATGGAAAAATATGGATCGGCACATATAGCGGCGTCTTTGAAATCTCCAACCCCTCGGACGCCCTAAACCCTAACGCCGCGTTCACCCGCATAAAGGTGCCTCGTAACGATGGCTCGGGATATGCCGACTACCTCTGCGACAGCCAAGCTGTTACCTCAATCGCTGTCGATGGCGCCAACCGCAAGTGGGTGGGCACCGAGACTTCCGGCCTCTATCTCGTTAGTCCCTCAGGCGACGAGATTCTGGAGAACTTCACCTCCGACAACTCCGACCTCCCCGACAACCTCATTTACTCCATCGCTTGCTCGCCTTACAACAACTCCGTATGGATCTCCACCAAGTACGGATTGGCCGAGTATAGCTCCGATTCCACCCCTGCCGCCGACAACTTCAACGACGTGTACGCATATCCCAACCCCGTGCGCCCAGGCTACACCGGATGGATCGTAATCAAAGGCCTGATGGATGGCTCACGCGTCAAGATCGCCGACGCAGCCGGTAACGTCTTCCTCGACACCACCAGCACCGGTGGTATGGTCGCTTGGGATGGCTGTAACGCCTCCGGACAACGAGTCCGCACGGGTGTATACTACGTTTACGCATCCGTTTCGGGTGAAGGTGTTTCCACCGAAGGCGCTGTTACCAAAATATTGGTAGTAAACTAATCATGACACCCAACCTGAAATACAGCGACGACACCGACAAAGCCTACGGACTCGCCGGCATGGCCATCGCAATGGTCGCCATGGACGGCGAGCGCCTATTGGAAAGCATGTCGCTGGACGCCCAGCCCGGCGAATCAGTGAGATTCACCCCAGATTTCTACTTCTCGGGAAACCCACGCTTGTCGGCCCGAATCGCTTGGTATGAGATTTTGAAGCACTTCCAGCTATCCACGGGAATGATTATCGGAAACGTAATGTGCCGTTCCTACGTGGGTAAGCACACATCGGTCGCCGACAACGTTAGGCAAGGCCTTTACGAATGTGTAGCGCAGGAAGGACACGACTCATGCTCCCTCGACGACGACGAAATCCAGCAGCTGTTTTCCAAAAGCTACAACGAGATGCACCGCATGTTTATCCACTCCGGGGTGCAGGCTGTGGCAAGGGAATTCGCCACCACCATTGAGCGCGTGCGTGAAATGTCGCGTGGCGACGTCATCGACCAGCTTCGCATGCTATCAATGTTATAGTTGTTAGTGATTAATGGTTAACCATTAACCATTAACCATTAACCATTAACCATTAACCATTAACCATTAACC
>JAJPXC010000060.1 GCA_021205635.1 Bacteroidales bacterium
AGTTAATGATTTTTTTTGCCTTAGCCACCTGTCTCATTTTGCGGGGGCATTACACGCTTTGACACCCCTTCCAATGGGACCAATTCACATCCTGAACTACATCGTTCAATAACCCCAAGGGAGGCTGCGAGATTGCAGAGCTTTGATGACGCTTTTATTTTCTATGGACCCAAGGTGTCTATTCGAGCTCAGATTGGAAATGCGGTACCGCCTCTTATGGCCAAAGCTATTGCTGATTCTATATGGCAGACTTACGAAAGCGATTTTGAGTTCTCATCTAAAAGCGATGAGCATGAGAATAATCTCGACAACTCCTTCAAAAAGGAGCATGGTATATTCTATACCGATCTTGATTTGGCTAGGGATATTGTAGAGTTCTTGAATATTCCCCAAGATGCTAAATGCATTGACCCATGGTGTGGGACCGGTTGTTTTTTATATGCCCTTAAAAAATTCGGGGGAATCAAGGATATAAGAGGTTGCGATTTTGATTCCGCTACAGTGGCTAAATGTCGTGAATTGAACCATACCGATCAGGTAGTTTGTGTTGACACTTTGGCAACACATCCAGCGGTAGTTACCCAGCGTTTAGGCTTTAAACAATTTGACTATCTGATCAGTAACCCACCATATGCCCCTATCGCAAAGGAGGTGAAACTTAATGGCGATGCCAAATTCAATAAGTTGGTTAACCAATCAGGGGCTAACCTGTTTATAGCGGCCATTTATAGAGCGTTTGGTTATGTCAAACCCGCAGGTGTCATCTCATTGGTAATTCCCAAAAATTTCCTCCATATTTCTTCCTATGCAACTATTAGGAAACACCTCCTCGCCAATGTTAATATCTTATCAATTATAGAATTAGGCATTCATTTTAAGGAGGTGAGGGGTGAACAAATAGTGTTGACCATCCAAAATGATCACAACCCTGACAATACAGTAAAAATCTTTGATTATAACGACGGAAACATCACATTCCTTTCCCAGGTTCCACAATCTTATTATAGCGACGAGATTATCTCGTTCGCAAATCCTAGAGATATCTCTCTTTATGACAAGTTGCGTAATCCCAAGAACTACATTACTTTGGGGTCAATCATCACTGCGCCAGTCCATCGTGGGCGTTTGAAATCTTCCGAAGCAATTAGAGGTAAGCAGATTCGCAAATTTGGAATTAGAGATACTACACTTACTCCATTGAAGGGTGACCAACTGTTCGTCCAAAACATTTTTAGCGCCGAGGCTGGCATAACTGGATGCTATGGTGGAGATTTGCCAGCGCAAGAAACGGTTACTGTCATTCACGTCCCAGAAGACAGGGCAAAGTATATTCTTGGCTTGTTGATGTCTCGCGTTTGCAATTACTTCCTCATCCGATTCCTTTTCAACAACTCACGCCTCACGATTCACACGGACGGCAAATACTTGAATCGTATCCCAATTCCCAATTCTTCCATATGGGATGACGAAATTTCAAGGATTGTGGAAGATCTCGAACAATCACCCTATATGGGTGATAAATGGTTTGCCCAGAATGATCGTCTTAACGAATGCGTCTATGGCTTGTATAATTTAAACTCAAGAGACCGTGAGCACATTGAAAGCGAAATGAGGAAAATATCATCAATGAAATGGTATCCACAACTACCTTTAAATCAGATTGAATATGAATAACGAAATGGCCTATTTGCTTGGAATGATCGTAGGAAATGGTGAGATTAAGAGAGAAAAATCCCAAACTACTGTCTCGATCGAAATCCCCCATAAAAAGCTGACAACCGAGCATGTGGAAGATGTGGAGCTTTATGTAAGGGCAAGCATCACCGATATACGTGGCATAATTGAGCCATTGGTGGGTGCTTTATTACGTTACGATTCCAATGCTCGTTGTTCCATCATTCATTTCTCCATGGGAAACGAAAGTTACCTTATCAGAGAAATCAACCGCATCATCGGTCGAGTGGTTTCCCATGAGTCCATGAGAATACCAGAAGAAATTTTTAACGCCCCCATCGACCAACGTAAGGCCTTCCTCAAAGGTTTTGGGGACGTTACAGCATACATTCGACGCAGTAATGCGTATATGGACCACTACTCCCATCGAGTCTATGTGGAGATTCCCAAGAATTGGCACTTGGTAGTTGATTATTGCAATCTACTTCAATCGATCAATATCCCGGTCCAGAATATCGATTGGGGCCATCCCAATATGCGGGATCCCAAGTTGAAAAAGTTACATAAGGGACAGGCCAACTTCTGGAAAAAAGAACATCAAGTGAAGATTTGGGCTGTGGTGTATGAGCAAATAGGTTTTGTGGTGCTCCACAAGAATCGTTGCTTGGCTATATATGCCCACGAACATAGAACCCATTTTACTAACAACACATGGGCCTCACTCAACCGGTTCTACTGGGATATGAGTAGCCAAAATCGACCGAAATTATCGCATCCAGCCGAATCCGATCCGTTTCTTCCATTGGAGATTCGAGGGAAACACTACGACTCATGGAAAGAAATAGCCCGTGATTTAGGGTATATTCCGATGGAGAGATGAAAGAGATAGAGTTGTATGAGCCTATGTGCAAATGGCTTCACCAGTATTTGCGGGATAAACATCCCCATGGTGAAGTAATTACTGTCGACTGCCACAATGAGCGTTTGGATACTGTCTTGGCCAAATACAGCGTAGTTAATCCTATGGCTATTGGTATCGACATTCAAATCGACGTGCTGGGGATTGTGAAATTCCCTCGTCGAGAAGAATTATACTTTATTGAGGCCAAGAAAACACAGCTCACAATAAGGGATTTGGGACAATTGTGGGCTTATTGCAAATTGATTAATCCCGCAGGAGCTTTTTTGCTCACTTCGGCCACACTAGGTGGATTAAACAAAATCTTGAATGTATATCATCGAGAGGATATGCTTGATTTCGGGGATGGCCAAACGATAAAGAAGATGCAGGTGGGTGTCTGGGATGTCAAGAGTGGTAACATTATGTTCAATACCCTTATCCCCAAAATCGATTAAAGGAGTTGACAACCATCTTTGGGGAAAATGACATATCGGCGCCGAGGCACCACGCTATCTTCGCGGTGTTATGAAACATGCAATCAAATATCCCTTAACTCCGCGCGACATTCAGAAGTCGCTTATCACCTTCAAGAAGGTTAGCTTGCTGCGTCGGGATCGCATCAAGTTCTCTCTCAAGGCCGTGAAAGCGCTCCTGTGTGCCATATCCCGGCGCGGGATTAAGGAGCCAAATTACATGTGGCATGACGCTTCTATTAAAAATCCTGGAATCGAAACGCCCGGGGATCAAGGACGCTGGTCGATCCCCATTTCGATACCCTCGGATTACCAAACCGTCGACTGTTATGGTCCCGGTAACGCCTCTATGTCAGGACAACGTCGCCGTTACGGTAGCCTGGGATCATTTTACATTAACCATAACAACTACCTTCCCGGCCGTGTGCTGCGCGCAGCTTATTTGGTCGACCAAGCGCTTGTGCTCACTACCGAAGGCCTGTTCTTTATGGTGCATGTTTTCAACCCCAATTTCGTGGCCCACGCCATCTACCGCGTAATCATCCAGCCACGGAAGCCTTATAATTACCGCGCGGAAGGCTTCTTGGAGAAAAAGAGTGGGCGGATGCCCAATCTGGGAGTAGACGCTGCCCTCACCGGACCATCACCTCTCAGCCCTCCCTGGGAGCGGCCGCTGCCCTCAGCGGCCATACCAAGGGGGCCTCCTATGAAAAAATGGGCTTGGGGCGTTAACTTTTCGTTTTTTGATTTGTTAACTAAGAAAACGCATCCTATGAAGTACGTCAACTCAGGTCATGGCAACAGAATCCCTTTACTGTCGCTGATAGCGATTCTTTCGATATCGCTGACGGTCAACCTGCCCGGTTTGGCCGTGTCCCCCTTGCTGGGACAACTCCAGAGCGTGTTTCCCCATGCCACGGAGCTTGAGTCACAGCTATTGGTTGTGCTCCCTAATTTCGTGATCATCCCGTTCATCCTGCTTGGAGGCCGATTGTCCAATCCCCACAACCAGTTGAAGATACTGGCCGGAAGCTTGATAATCTACGCCGTGTGTGGCGTGTTGTTCCTGTTCGCCAAGACGATGACTGAGCTGATTATCCTCAGCTGCTTCCTCGGCGTGGGTTGCGGTCCGGTAATCCCGCTGGCAGGCTCGCTAATCGCCCAAAACTTCTCGGGCGAGGAACGCCAGCACCAATTGGGCATGAAGAGCGGTATATCCAATTTCATGGTGATCTTCGCCACGCTGTTTGTGGGGTGGGTTGCCACGATTGGCTGGAACTTGGCGTTCCTGGTTTACCTGGTGCCTTTGGTCCCCTTGTGCTTGATCACCTATATGAGCAAGGCTTACATCGACAAGTACAAGATCGTGGCCGAGGAAACCACCTGCGTCGAGTGTGACGAGGACAAAGAGGAGGAGCACAAGGAGGAAGAGGCCAAGACCGAGAGCGACCCTATCGACACGGCCCTGAACCCGCCTAAGAAAGGCGTGCCCGCGGTGCCCCCGCCAAAGTACACGGGCAAGCAAGCTATCAAGCTCCTGTTGGGCGTGATAGGCGTGTATGTGACGTTGACTTACGCCGTGCTGGCGATCGGCGATTACCTACCGTTCTCGATGGAACATTACGGCGACAATTCCACCCAGGTGGGTGTGGCCACGGCCCTGTTCTACTTCGCCGCCACCTGCGCCGGTTTCAGCTTGACGTGGTGCATGAAAGCCTTGGGGAGGATGACACCGTTCGTATCGATCGCTCTGTGTGCCGCCGGACTGTTCTGCCTTGGTATCTTCCACCACTACATAATGTATATGATTGGAGCCTTCGCCGCAGGCTACGGATACGGCGTGATGCAGCCTTTGATCTACGAGAAGACCTCGGAATTGGCCCCCGACAGCAACGCGTCAACCCGCTTCTTCGGCTACACCCTGACGGGCAACTATATCGGCATAGCCATCGCCCCGTTCATCGTGCAACTGCTTGAGAAGGCCACCCACGACTCGGGTGTCAACTTCTCGTTCTTCCTCAACGGCATAATCGTGCTGGTAGTATTGGCGATCGCCATCTGGAAGAACCGCTCGTTCGTCTTCAAGGTCGAGCGCCCCGGAAAAGGCGCGACCACCAGCTCCGCTTCTCAGGCTTAAGGTCGGCCGGGCGCATGACGGCGACAGTGATGTCGTCGTCGCTGCCGTGGTCGAGAGCCATTTGCGTCAAGGCGAGCGTCAACGATGAGTAGTCGCGACAGCGGGCGACGCATTTGGCGATGTCCTGATCGTGGGCATAACCGGCCAAACCGTCGCTGCAGGCGATAACGATGTCGCCGGGCTGCAAGTCGTAGGAGACGAACTGGGGAATACAGTATCCGTCGCCGCCACCGAGGAATCGTGTGATAATGTTATTGTCGGGATGGGTAAACGATTCCTCGACGGTGATGGTGCCCTCGTCGATGAGTTGTTGCACGTAGGAGTGGTCCTTGGTAAGGGGTCGCAGGCCGGTGGCGCGGTTGTAGATGTAACAACGGCTGTCGCCCACCCAAGCCACGTGGAGGCGCGATCCGTCGCGAACGGCGATGACGATGGTGGTGCCCATTCCCCAGGAGTCGGGGCTTTTGTCGACGTAGGCACGCAGTTGGTCGTCGGTCGAGGCCACGGCTTCGTCAAGGACGCGGTAAATGGTGTCCTGTGAGGTACCGTCGAGGGCTGCCGCAGTGAGATCCTCCATGATGGAGTCGCAGGCTATTTGCGAGGCGATGTCGCCGTCCTTCTCGCCGCCCATGCCGTCGGCCACGATTAGCAGGCGACCGTCGGCGGTGGCCACGTGATCCTCGTTGACGGCGTGGTGAGCGGCCTTGACGGTGTAGGATTGTGTGATGTAGTCCATGTTATAGATCCATTTTGATTAACTGGTTGCCAGAAGGCTCGGCTGGTTTCTCGGGTGTCTTTTTACGCACGACCACGGCCTCCTTGGCTTGCTTGCGGGGCTTGGTGTAGTTGACCTCGAAGGGGAACACCGATGGCGGGCAGCCTTCCTCGATCACGAGCACGTTGATGTTGTTGATGCCGTCGTGAAGGTCGTAGATGTTGCACTTGTAGCGCACTTCGGAGATCTTCTCGCAGGTGACGGTGACATCCTGGCCTTGGGCTTTTACGTCGAAGGGGTAGTCGCTCTCGCCAAGGGTGCGCTGGATATCGACGTTGAAGGTGAACGACGCGACGCCGCCCGAGATGGTGGTCTCGGAGTCGATGGGGTCGACGTTGTAGAGCTTGTAGTGCCAGGCGTCGACGGTGATGGGTCGGTCGAAGAACTGGATGTTGTTGATCGACACCTGGAACGGCTCATAGGTGAGTGGCACGACTGTGTCGGGCAACGACGAGGGGATGCCGAGGGTGCACTTGTAGGTGACGACGTGGCCAAACTCGTTGCCGCCGATCATGCGGGAGGTTTGTTCGATCTTGCAGCTTTTGGTGTCGGGGAATTGCACAACCACGTCCTTGGCTGGCACCAGTTGCGGGAAGCGCAGACATAGCTCCGACTCGATGGCCTTGTGGCGGAAGGCGATGGCCTTGTTTTGGTTCATCTCCAGTTCGAAATTGTCGGCGGGGAGGTAGGCGAGCAATCCCCACTTGCCGTGCTTCTTTACGAAAGCTGTGTTGCCGTTGAGCAATCCCACTTGGTCGAACTGCGGTGGTAGTGCTTTCTGTCCCTTGTGGGTCAATCCCCAAAGGTCGCCCTCCTTATAGGCTTTGAGGTCGGAGGGGTAGACGTAGGGAGCCGGAGGAGCCGGGGCGAACGAGAGGTCTTCCCCCTCGAATGTGAACCAGGTGGGAATCAATCGTTTGTCGAAGCGAAGGGTGGCCGAGAGGTTTTTACCGTATTTGGCTCGGATGACGACGCTGTCGGTGGGGAGATTCTCAAAATATACGTCGTAATTGGAGGTCAACTGCAGGTGGCGGTTTTTGATCTTGGGATCGTTGCCCCAAAGCATCGGCTCGAAGTAGCCGTTGGAGGTATTGAACCAGTATACCTTGTTTTTGATTATGGCCACGCCGCGGCCGTCGGGGGAGATTCCCGAGAGGAATTGCACGTCGTGGGGGTCGAAATTTTTCATCTCCTTGTCGTGGACGATGGAGTATTGCATGGGCTTGCCTTCGGTGCGATAATAGCTGTAATACGGATCCTTGCGCTTCTCCATCTGGGCGTAAGTCATATAGGGGGCGTAGCCGTGGGAGAAGGGGTAGGCTCGGGCGTTGACCGGGAAATTGACGACTTGGCCTTTATTGTTGTAATAATTGTATATTCCGTCGTTCATGAAGATGAGGAAGCCGTTGTGGAAGTAGGGGTCGTCGTAGACGGCCACGCCCTTGGGGAGCGGGGTGTACTGGCCGCCTACGTTGATGAAGCCCACAAGCTCGTTGGAGGTCTTTTGGGTCAAGACGGCGAGGCTCTCGGAGAAGGGCCGGAGGAGATAATCGGTTTTGAACAACGGGTTGCCGTGGGTGTCGTAGACGGTTGTCCAGCCGAGGGAGTCGGCGGCCAGGGCGCGGTTGTCGACGGCGACGCGCAGGGAGTCCTGTGCGGGGGGGATGAGCCAGTAGGCGAGTTCGGCTTTACTGGATAGGGCCATGAGGAGCGTGGCCATCAGAAAGAATGGTCGTAACATTTAAGGGGAGGGTTATTTGGAGATTTTTTGGATCTGGGAGAGGGTGGAGTCGATGCGGCGGAGGAGGGTGGCGTCGGCGGCGAGGATTGCCCATTCGCGGGCGCGCTCAAGCTGTCGCCGGGCCGTGTCAAGGTTGTAGACGAACACCTTGTCGGTAGCGATGGAGTAGCTAGCCAGGCGGTAGAGAGCGTCGGCGTTGTAGGCGGCGTAGGCTGAGTCGCCGATTTCCTGGATGCGGGTTAGGCACCACACGGCGCGGGTGTTGATTTTGTTGGAAACAGGCAGGTAGGCGCTCTCTGATTCCGGGGGGTAGACGTCGATGCCCAGCAGGGCCTTGCGGGCAAGGGATAGCGAATCGGTGTACCAGCCGTAGGTGTGTGCCAATTCGTAGAGGGCCGGCACGTAGCCCAGGGCGGAGAGGGTATCGAGTTGAGCCACGCCGAGCTGGAGGCTATCGGGGATAGCGCTGTTCATCAGTCGCAAGGCGTGGGCGTAGGCTTCTTCGGGAGATGGAGGGGGAGGCCCGGGTTCGTGGCCTTTGGGAATCACGGCCAGGGTGATGATCACTGCGGCGATAACGATCAGGGCGATGCCCACGATGGCTGTCCACAGGCTGCGTGGAGGATAGTGGCGCTGCGCTGCGGCGCGGGCGATGGTTTGGGCTGAGGGGCGCTTCTTGGGGTCGAGGTCAAGGCAGTCGTAGACGAGCTTCTTGACATCCTTGGGGATGGGTTTCTTGATGGGCTGCACCGGGTGCTGGCCTTTCAACTGGGCCATGCCGCCGTCCTCGCCGAAAGGCACGTGGCCGGTGATTAGCTCGTAGAGGGTGGCGCCGAGCGACCAGATGTCGCTTTCGGGCATCGACTCGTAGTCGTCGCGGAAACGCTCGGGGGCCATGTAGGCCATGGTGCCGCTTGCCGAGTTGTCGTAGCCCTCGCGGTTGAGGCCGCGGTGGGATGAGATGCCGAAGTCGGTGATGGCGTAGTTGCTGTTGTCGTCGACGAGCACGTTGGCGGGCTTGATGTCGTGGTGGACGATGGTGGGGGAGAAGGCGTGGAGATATGCCAGGCCCGAGGCGACGTCGCCGATGTATCGCCACAGCTCCTTGCTGGTGGTGAGGCGTCCCTGTTTTTTCTCGGATGAGCCGCATCGGCAGAAGGGGAGCACGAGGTAGGGCATGGTGCCCTCGGCGATGCCGAAGTTGATGGGCTGGACGAGGTTGGAGTGGTGGCAGTTGAACACGATCTTAAACTCGTCGCGGAACCGTTGCTCGCCCAGGTCGAGGGCGTTCTTGGGCCGGTAGACCTTGATGGCCACCTCGATGCCGGTGCCTTCCAGCTCGGCCATCTCGTCGCGATCCTCATCGTACACCTCGTCGATAGTCAAGGTGTCGAGGGCGAGCCACACGTCGGCAGTACCACCGGCCGAGCTCAACGGGCGCAGCAACTTATAGCGCACGTCGAGCATGTAGCCGATGTACAGCGAAGATTTGGGGTTATCGAGCATTCTTGTTGGCAAGAACTTTCTTCTTCAGCAGGCGAGCCTTGGAAACCATCCTACCCATGGATTGGGAAGTGACTTGCTCGTAGCCCGAAAGGTCAAACATCATATACATTATCAGTTTGTCAGCCGGCTCAAAGTAGACAGCGTAGGCCCCATCTTTCGAAACGAAGGTGAGTTCGTCATCTGAGCTGTATTCAGCATAATAGGAATACTTGCGCTTGAGATAAGTGACTACCTTGTCGTTGTCAGCCGATGACATGAGGATAGAAGCCACATAGCATGCAGTGGTATAGTATTTGGTGAAATCGGTGTAATAAGCAGAGGTCATGCCTACTAGGTCTTGGTTGAGGAACCACGACATGCTTTGGTCGTTGTTAATCAGCGGATCGGAACCAACCTTTGCAATCGCCTCAGCTCGGGTCAACCCAAGAAGGACCGTGTAGTCCTTGAAGTAGTCGTCAAAGAGGTTGACGTAGGTGAGCGTGAGGCTGGAGAGATCCCAGGTGACGCCTACGTTGGCTGTGGAGCGTTCGTCGGTGTCCATGTAAGCCAACAATGTGGAGGTCGTGCCGCTTGCATAAGCGATGAACGTGTTGTTGAGGACGGAGGTTACAGCGTTCTTGTCAACCTTGGAGTTGTAGGTTACAACGATACCGCGCACAAGGTTGGACCACGAGTCGAGCTGCACTGCCACTTGGTCGATTGTCGTGGAATAGTTGCTATAGATTATATATTTGTCGGAGGTGCTGGTAGGGTTGGAGCCGATCACCGAGTAGACCTTGGAGACGGTTTGGCCGATGCAATCCTGGAAAGCGACGGGAATTGGGCTATCGATATTGATTTCTACTACTCCAGTACCTGCCGATGTAGCGACATCAACATAGGTACGGCCATATCCTACAGCAGTGATTTTGCCTGTAGTTGCGTCAACGGTGGCCACAGATTTGTCATGAACTGAGTATCCGGTGATTGCATATCCCTCAGTTAGTGAGGCATAATCAGGAGTGACTGTCTCACCATTATTCAAGTTCACTGTGTCAAGCAGTTTATGCACGGTGTAAATGCCTACAAAAGTATTGCCAGAATAGGCTTTATATGTCCAATCGAATGCAGTGATTAAAGTGGTGCGATATTCCTGGTTCAGGATGCCACTAGAGGAGGAGATGGAGAAGGTTACGATGTTATCGTTAGAAATGGAGTAGGTTCCATCCCCTGATTGATAAGACGAATAGGAGCCATAATCAAGCCACCATTCCACATAAACGTACCCATTGGAGCTGAATTTATAGGTTTCCCAAATGTTCTCTGCGGGGATGTCATTAACCCAGGTTCCTAGGATTTGTTCAGCAAAGGTTTTTGGGTCGGAAGTTACGTTAACACGCACAGCCACTTGACCAGCCGATGTTGTGAAGATTACGAAAGTGGAGCCTTTCTGTACAGCTGTAATTTTACCCGAGGAGGCATCGACGGTAGCGACAGTGGGATCCAGAGAGTAGAAATCGGAGTTTTTGTTGGAGCCTGTGAGAGTGCGGTACTCAGGAGCTGTTGAAGCTTCTGCTTCCAAATCATAAGTTGCCAATATGCGATAGAGCGACTCTTCACCGAGGTAGGTGTTGTTGTTGTACAACTTATAGTCGATTTGCATGGCCGTTGCCTTGATGAATACCCAGTCGAGGTAATGGGTATTGGAGTTGGCCTCGTAGGAGGCTGTAAATACGTTATCCGACTCGAGATAAAAATAGCCATTGCCACTAGTGGTAGTGCCATTATTATAAAGAGAGATGTTAAAACGGGCAGTAGCTTTGAACTCATAGGTGGTCCAAACGTCGGCGCTAGCGGTTGAGCAGAGCCATTCGCCCACGATGTCGTTGATATCAACTATGGGATCGGGGTCGGGGGTGGGAGAAGAATTGTCGTCGTCGCTGCAGGAGGTGAACAGGATCACACTCGGGAGCAGGAAGAGAAGTGGTAAAAGAGACTTTTTCATTATGATCAATTTAAGTTTGTGAATTGGATTCACAAAAGTTATGATTTTTAAATTAGCTTATCAACAAATATGTTATTATTCTAAAAGTCGTTAAAAACAACGCTTTGCGTTGGATTAGTAGCGGAAGGTGTAGCCAACGGTGACGAGGAGGAGGTTGTGGCGCTCGGAGTAGCCACGCATTACATCGGTAGCATGCCTAAAAATTGTCCAGCGGTCACCATCCCAGTATTTTTTGTTGGCCATATTGGTAACCATCCATTGATAATGAATGGAGAGGTTTATTCCCATGTACTCATATCCCACTCCAAAACGGAGGCCGAAGTTGACGCGCTTAAGGGGTGATGCGTCAAAACTGGAGTCTTGTTGCGATTGTGCATTGCCGCCATCCGAAGTGCCATAAGTTAAATCGGCATCCTTGGAGAATAGATTAAATGAACCATCGTAATTAATATGCGATGAGTAGGTATGCATATCGGCACGATTGTCCGTCATGGTCCCATTGACTATGTTATAGAGATACAGATTTTCTGAATTACATGTGCCGGAGAGATTTAACTTGGACGAAAGGCCGAAGCTCACAACTGGTCCAGCGTTGATTTGGAAGTGGCTCGTTTTAGTGACAGGAATGCGATATGATGCCAATATAGGAATGTCGAGAGTGGCCATGGAATATTCTTCCTTGAAATTGCCAAGAGCTGTGCCTTTCAAATAAAGGGAAGAGGTTTGTGGCAAGATCATTGTGAAGTTGTCGTTCCACTCGTTTTTGTATTTGTAGTAGAGGAAGTTGAGGCCGGCGTTGAGGTAGAGGTTCTTGTACAGGCGGATGTCGGCGAAGGCGGCGATGGAGAAGCCGCCAGAGGTGGAGTAGTCGGCTGCCTCGGTGTTGTCGCCGATGCCGTAGTTGACGGCCGAGAATGTGGGTGACGATGACGACGAGGCGTCAATCATCGGGTAGAGGTAACCAGCTGAGAATCCGAAGGATATGCGGCGACCACCAATGCCGTCAGCGGGTATTACTTGGAGCATGGGTTTGGGAGCTTGATAGACGTGCACGCCGAGGGTTTGGTTGCCGGTGGTGACGTTGATCGAGGCCTCGCGAGCCATGTCGTAAGGCTCGTTGGGGGTACAGTGGACGAGGATGGTGTTACCGTCGACGCGGGTCAACTGGCACCAGTGGGGGAAGTCGCCGAATCGCCAGTCGTCGGCGTCGGTGAGGACCTTGATGTACTCGTCGCCGCCGTCAGGGCCGAAGGTGAGGTCGTTTTTGGAGAATGCGAGCGAGTCGAGAGCGGCGCCCTGGATGATGTTGATGGTGATCTCGTGCTTGGTGGGTGTCTCGACACGCACCTGGGCCACACGGTCGCGATTCTCGTCGTTAGCCTTGGCGGTGAACTGGATGTCGTTAGTGCCCTTGATGGCTTTGAGCCAGTCGGGCACGTCGGCGATGCTCCACGCGGTGTTGGCGTCGATGTCGACCACCGAAGTCTCGCCATCGGGGGTGAAGACGAGGCTCTGGGCCGAGGAGCGCAAGATCTCGGGCGAGGCGCCGTTGGTGACGCGCACGGTTTTGCTCTGTCCGTTGCCGTTGCGCACGGTGATGGTGGTGCCGCGGTCCTCGGTGGTTTCGTTGGGGGAGGAGACGATCATGATCAGGCCTTTCTTGCGGTCGACCTCAATCTTGCACCAGTCCTGGTTGTCGCTCTTGGTGGCGCTCCAGTTGTTGCCGCTCACGTGGATGGGGTAGTCGCCGCCGAGGTAGTTGATGAAGACGGTGTCCTGGGAGACGGCGAAGACTGTTGTGGGGGCGCTCTTCTTTTCGGAAGCGAGCAGCGTGTTGATTACTCGTAGCTGGGAGGTGCACTTGCTTTCCACGAATTTGTCGCCGGTGGCCAGCGCGCGCTCGTAAAGCACCTTGGCCTCGGCGTATTTCTTCTTGTTAAAGAGGTCGTTGGCCTCCTTTACCAGCACTGTCGACGCCTCGGTGCAGTAGTTGGACGAATTGGTCTGGGCCTCTGCCAACGGCGTAGCGCACGCCAGAAGCGCGGCTAGAAGTAGATGTTGGATTTTCATTGTGATGACTGTATTTGTGATATTAGGTTGTTGATTTTCTCTTTGTGTTGGGCTTGCTTGATGGGGCCTTCAACGAGAAATTCCTCGATTTCGGCCCGCCGGGCACGGTCGATCATCACCCCGAGGGAGTCGTAGCTGGCGATCTCGCGCTGGAGTTGCTCAAGTAGCCTGACGCGTGTGGCAAGGATGTCCTTGCCGGGGATCTCAGCGGGGATGCTTCGGGCGTCGTTGAGGGTGATGATGGCTTCGCCAAGGGGAGCGATGTCGCCGATGGGAGCGCCGTTGTCGTTGGCGAGAATCGGGGGCAGGTTGACCTCGAGGATTGAATCGGCCTTTTGACACAAGGTGTCGTAGCGGTCCTGGGAGTTGTCGCCTTTGCCACCGAAGATGAGTAACAGGGCGGCGGTGACAGCCACGGCCGCGGCGACCGAGAGGAGGACGACCTTACGGTTACGGGCGTAACGGCGCTTGAGCACGCGGTCGACGATCTGGCGAGCGGTGGGACGAGCCGCGGGGTCGTAGGCTAGGCAGGAGTAGATGAGCGAGCGCACGTCCTCGGGCACTGCTTTGCTCAGGGGTGGAATCGGGGTGTTGCGTTGTTGTCGCTCGCCGCCTTCGTTGCCGAAGGGGGTGTCGCCGGCCATCAGCTCGTAGAGGGTGGCACCGAAAGCCCAGATGTCGCTCTCAGGCATGGGCTGCGCGTCGTGGCGGAAACGTTCGGGACCCATGTAGGCGTAGGTGCCGTAGGAGTCGTCGCTGTCGTCCATGTCGGCCCGGCCGATGGCGGCGCTGATGCCAAAGTCGGTGATGGCGTAGTTGCCGTTGTCGTCGATGAGGACGTTGGCGGGCTTGATGTCCTGGTGGATAATCTGGGGCGTGCGCTCATGGAGGTAGGCCAGGCCGCTGGCTACCTGATAGATGTATTTCCATATATCCTCGGCCTTGGAGAGTTGGCCGATAAGCAGCTCCGACGATCCCGATGGGCAGTAGGGGAGCACCAGGTAGGGGTTGTCGTCGAAGACTGAGAAGTAGGTGGGCGGAATAATGTTTTGGTGGTGGCAGCCGAACACCTTTTTGAACTCGCTTCGGAACTGGAACAGGCCCTCGACGTCGATGATGTTTTTGCGGCGGTATATCTTGACGGCGACTCGCGTGGCTGAGGATTCGTCGTCGGGATCCTCGACGGTGTTGATGTCGATAGCGAGCCACACGTCGGCGGAGCCACCCTGGGTGGAGATCGGCTCGATGAGGCGATATTGGCCGTCGATGATCTGGCCTATGTCGTATTGCTGGGTAGAATCAGTCATTTTGTCACTTTAGGAGCACGCTGTCGCCGGAGTGGAGCAGCGCATAGGGGTCGGCGTTGTTGATTTTGGCGAGGGCTTGCAACTGCACGCCGAAGCGTTGCGACACGCTGTGGAGAGTCTCCTCGTCGGCGACTACTTGGTAGATGTCCTGGGCGCCCTCGAAGCGTTTCTTTTTCTTGGCGAGGAACACGATGTCGCCCTCTTGCAGCTGCGAGGCCTTCACTACGTCGTTGAACTTCAAGAGGTCGGCCGGGGCGATGTTGTGCTTGCGGGCCACGGAGGTGAGATCCTCGCCAGGGTGGATGACGGTGCAGTCGACGCGGTTGATCATTACGGCCTCGAAACTCATGGCCTCGGCGATGTTGGTTTCCTCCTCGGTGACCTCGTCGTCGGCCAGGACGCATTCTTGGTCGAAGACAGGGGTCTCATCCTGCACTACCTTGGTGATAACGACGGTTTTGCCGGGGCGGAGTTTCACGCCGCCGTTGAGAGTGTAGAGACGGTAATGGTCGATTATGCCGATCAGAGCGTTGGCGTAATGGGGCGCGGTGGCGTATCCGCATTTTTTGAGACCGTTGGCCCAGCCGCGGTAGTCGTATACGCTGATATTGAACAGGCTGCGGTAGGTGCGGCTGGTGCTGATCAGGAGGGCGTAGTCGCGGAAGGATTCCTGGGCGGAGGGGTAGCTGCGGAAACGGCTTTTGGTGGATCCGTCGTCCCATGCGAGGTATACGGGGCCAGTCCAGGAGCCTCCCGACTTGATGCAGAAATGGTTGTTGCAAGCCTTGGTGAGCGAGCTGGTGCCGGCACCCGACTCCAAGATAGCTTGGGCCAAGGTAATGGCGGCGGGAATGCCATATTCCTTCTCAAATTGGATGGCGGTAGCTCGGTGCTGGGCGATGTAGGCCTGCACGGTGGCTTGTGACTGGGCGCTCAACGTCCAGCCAATAACGAGGCATGAGAGGAGGAATAAAAGGTGTTTTGACACGTCAATATACTTTATTGTAAATCCAGGGAGCGACCTTTTCCTGAATAACATTTTGTGTGCGAAGGCTGGTGTGCTGGTCCACCAGAGATTCTCCCGCGTTGTCCGACATAAAGAAATAATCAAAAATCATTACACCTATAATAACAATAGCACAAATAATAATAGCCAAGAGCCCCATGGCAACGGCGACAACTGTAGCCAAGTCAATTAACAAGCTCTCGAGGATGTCATACAGAGCACTCAAAAATAGCCCCAGGGCGGCTTCGCTGTTGAGGTTGAATAGCTGCCACCAGCCGTTAATGATTTTTTCTATAGCACCGAGGTACTTTAATCCAGGCACCTTGTTCAGAAAATCATACAAGGGTTTCAGTGCTTTCTTGATTTTCTTAAAAAAGTTGGCGGCTGAAGAGAAGGCCTTGGTGACTGCGGATTCCTTAATGATTGAGATTACATCTTTCAGATAGGCAATAGCGGCCTTTTTGTTGAGATTGCCAAAGCATTCTTGTGTAGCTACCTTGATGCCAAATTTTTGGGCTTTCACAACGAACTTTTGGGCGTTCTCGAGCTTGTTGGCCAGTTGCGGTATTCGACCACGCTTATTAACATCAATTTTCGCAAGAGTAAAATTGAGGCTTTTGATCTGTTTTTGAATCATTGTATCAGCGCCTCTTATCAGGTAGGGAATAGAACCTTGACTATAAGGGTCAATTGCCCCTGTTACTTGGTCGATGCCTTCAAGGATAGATATCGTGCCATCGATAGCTTTTTCTCCCGGAAGTGGAGTATAGTTACCGCTTGTAGAGGGGGCGGGAGCGGGGCCGATTGTATATTGGGGATTGGCTTGGATAACGAGGTAGCTCTCGTTCATGAGGTAGCCGTAGGTGGTGTCGCCGACGATTCCGCTAGCGGGAGTGATGCCTTTGGACACCTGGTAGGCCATAACGGCTATCTCGGTTTTTGGGCCGAATAAGCCATCGGGCTCTAAATAGGCCCAGCGGCCATTGCTGATGCGATTCAGCTGATTCTGAATCTCTTGAACGGTGTAATCAAATTGTGGATTCTTCGAGGCCCGGTATTCCATTTTATTTTCGGCCTAAACTAACCATTAACCATTAACCATTAACCATTAACCACTAACCACTAACCACTAACAACTTCACCATTACCGGCATCGAGAGGCATGAGCGCTGGTCGATGAGCTGTCGCAGGCGCTCGGCGAGATTGGTGCTGAGAGCTTTCTGATAGTTTTTCTCGTCCTTGAATGTGATGTCGATGTAGAGACCTCTCACTACGCGGAGGTCGCCTCCTGCGCCTTGCACGGAGATGTCGTAGCGGATGCGTTTCATCTCGGTGGGGTCGTATTCCTTGAGCAACTGCATGCTCAGGAAAGCGTCGATGTCCATGCGGGTGAAGAGGCGGTCGCCGGTCATCATGTAGTAGCGCATCATCTCGTAGCGCTCGTCGGCGTTGGCCTTGTTGGTGCCCCCGTTGGCTCCGACAATCACCCGGAGGTCCTTGTCGAGGAATGGGCATTTCTTGTTTTCCATCACCTCGCCCATGAGGGGGGCGTTGCCGCGTGCGCCGTGGGTTGTGAGGTAGGAGACCTTGATGGTCGAGGCTTGGCCGGTGAGGTTGACGTGGCGCATGGCGAAGACACCCGAGTCGAACCGCGTGCGTGGCGTTGCGACGTCGACGCTACGGCCGATGCGGTTGACCGACTCGCGTAGGGTTTTCACCAATTCGCCGTCCTTCAAGCCGTTGTACTCCACAAACGCGTGGTAATCGTCGACGAAGCGGTTGTAGAGGTTGCGCACGTCGGTGTAAAGCGTCTGGGGGTTGTAGGTCATCGTGTCGAAGTCGCGGATGGTCACTTGGTCGCTCAAGGGGTTGAAACCCTGCTTTTTGGAGGCGCAGGATGTTTCGACCACCTTTAGGAAGTAGGTGTCGTCGTCCTTGGTGAGTTTGGAGATCGGCGCGCTGGCGGTGAGCGTGACGGAATTGAGGGCGACGTTTACCACGGGCATGGCGTTGGGGACGATGTCGATGGTCTCTGGCACTTCGTAGTCGGGGCCGAAGTCGAGCATCAGCCAAAGCGTGTGGTCGCCAAACCGGTCGAGGTCGGTGCTTTCCATCGATTGTTGGAACACGCGAGGGTAGGGCATTCGGCGGAAATGGTCGCGGTCGGAGAGGTCGTCGGTGATGTACATCAGGGCCGCGTCGGGGAGCTGGTTGAGCACGTTTTTCCAGTGGGTGACCATGCCGTTGAACGCGTGGGATGCTTGTTGGGCGTCGAAAGGCGGGAGCATCGTCACGGCCTCCATGCGCGAGGCGGGTGCCATAGTAAGCTCTTGCGTGTTGTTTCCCACGACAATGCGAAGGGGCAGAACGCCGCGGGTGCCTCGAATGAGCAGCGACATGTCCTTGAGGCATTCCACCTCGGCCTCGGTTTCCAGCCCCAGCCACACTTTCCCCTTTTGGCCCAGCACAATTGGCGTTATGGTGTCGCCCGTTTTGAGCATTGTGGGGGTGACGATGTGTAGCTTGGTATATGGGACAACGAGATTGGCAAACAACGGGGTGTAAGGTAGTTGGAGCTTATTGTTAAACTTGAAGTTTAGCGTTGTGCCAGAGGTGACGGTTTGCGGAGCGGGGTTGCTGATGGGCTTCATCTTGGGGTGGACGATTGCCAAAGCAGGCATGGGGTCGATCTTGTCCTGGGGGATGAAGTAGGTGCATAGGCGGTCGACCACCTTTTCGGGAATCCTCTCGATGGCGTCCTTGATCTTTTGGGCCTCAAACACCAGGGTTGTGGCCATTAGTTTGGCCACCGGGTCGGCGAGTTGGCCGCTGGCAAGGTTAAGCTCTTGGAGGAGCTGGTCTATTTCGGTAGTGATTAGGTTGTCCATGGGGGATGGGGTGTACCCCGCGATGGAATCGCGGGGGAGCGGTGGCCCAGGTGTTAATGGTTAAATGCTGTATTTGTGGGCGATAGGTTCGACCATGAATGATATGCGGCGCTGGTAGGGGCGGCTGATTCCGAGGCCTTCGTCGATGAAGCCGGAGATGAGGATGCGCATCTCGTATTTCGATTGCTTGTTGCCGCGGCGACGGCGATTGGACACGTCTAGCTCGATCTGCACCTCGGGTCGCTCCAGTCGGGGCTCGTAGGCGAGGATGCTTTCGCGCAGGCTGTCCTCGCATTGCTGGCGGGTGATGTCGTTGGCCGAGGTGGCACCCGACATCAATCCGAGGTAGCTATTGTTGAACTCGCTGACGTTGACGTTGGTAAACTCGTGGTTCCAGTATTCAAATCCAAATTCGGGGTCGGCGTTGAACGATCCTTTTGGGGTGAACACGATCAGGTCGAGCACCGTGTCGATTCGCCGCTCCAGTGTCGCGGCCTCGCGCTGCAACGACGGCAGGCGCTCCAGGTCGATGTCAAGCGGTATGTTGATATAGTCGCTCATCTATTTTAGATCTCCATTCCCTCCCAGCGGCGACGCTTTCTGGGGTCGTCCTCGATTTTGGGTTGGGGTTTCGGTTTAGGCTCGGGTTTGGGCTGTGGAGCAGGCGATGGAGCCTCCTCCACAAGGCCGCACACGGCGTCGACCTTAACGGCGATCTCGGCGCACAGCGCAAGTCCCTGCTGGATAGCGGTGTAGGCGTTGCGAGGATCGTAGGCCAAGGCTGCGAACTGCTCGAAGGAGGTGCTGTCCTCCAGGTGGATCATTGGGTCGATCGCGCAACCGGCGAGGAATGCGGCGACAAACTGTTGCAACTCGGCCAATAACTGGCTGGGGGTGAGGATGTCTCGATCCTTGTCGAGGCGGATGTCGATGCCCCAAACCGTGGGCCACACAATCGAGAGCCAACTGCGGGCGATGCAGTTGGACGCTTGCGAGCAACGCGTGGCGATCTCGTGCATGCGCGCTCGAGCTTTGGATAGCTGTTCCACGTGCATCGGGTGAGCGCAGACGTAAAGGCATGGTGGGCAGTAGCTTACGTCGTTAATATGCCAGCCGTACTGGTTGACCAGCGAGCCGATTGGGAGCGAGAAATCGTCGATGGGGGAGTTGGCGCCCATAAGCTCGAATGTGTACATCTGCTCGGCCTCTTGCTCGCTCAATTCACGCCACTTGCCAGGATCGACTTTCACAACCAGGAGGTAGGTTTCCCCTTCGGGCGCGTCGTGGGGAAGGGGCACGGTGGTTTCAAATGTGTGGGTATAGTCGCCCTGGAAATCGATGTCGACCAAAGCTCCGCCTCGGGTGATACCGTGGCAGTTGAGAGCCACCACCTCCAGGGAGTTGTTGGCGATGTTGACCGAGAGTTGGAACGGCTTAGGGGCGCGGTAAAGGCCCATGGAGCCGCGCGAAGCGATAAGAGCGGCCTGTCGAATCGCGTTGTGCTTGGCCATGTCGTCGAGGAGGAAAACCTCGGTGGTGAGGCGCATGCCCTTTTTCCAGTTTACTGCTTTTGGCATGGGTTATAGATTTGCGTTGTGATTCAAATAGTTATAATTTGTTTCTTGAAGTGTCACTTCATCTTGGTCGGTGGAGATGTTAAGGACGATACGATCCTCCAGACCGACGAAATATCGATTAACAAATTGTTGAAACTCCTCCAATTCGGTGAGCAACTGCGGGAAGCGTTCGTCGCAGACATCTTCGTTCCAGAAGCGCAAGGTGTAGGTTGTGACCCGTTCGGGGAACTCGTTTCCGAGGAACAAGTCGCGATCCTCGTTGTCCAAAGCGCAGTTGTAACGGGGCGAGTGGTCGGTAAACGTCTCCTGGGGGTGGGTTTCTTGGAGGGAGATCCCTTCCTCGTTGAGGATTTGGCGGAGCATCAGTGTGATCAACGTCCGGTCGCCTCTCATGCGTCGACATTCAGCAACGAATGGTAACACCTTGGCGATGAAGCGGTTGCCAAGGATGTTGTCGTTCTCTTTGTCGCAGACGATATTGGAAAGAATGTGGGCGTCGCTTAGATTGAGCTGCTTCTCGTGGTCGATAACGCAATTTACGTGGAAAAGGAACGTGTCGAACGGCTCAAAAAACCGCCGGGCGTTCTCCTCCTCCTTTTGCTGCTTCTCGCACTCCTCGGCAAAACGCTCCTTGTACTCGTTGGCGGGGATTTTGTCGAAGCGGTCGATGGGGTGGAACAGCGCCTCGGGGAGCGTGTCGTATAGTCCCGGGCGGCTGATTGTGACGCTGATTTGGCCCTCGTAGTCGACATCCATTTCGAGAATGTCCTGATAGGCGTTGCGGCTGTGGGAGCCACGCAACGCCACGTGGGTCATGCCCTTTGGGTAATAGTTGATCAGGGCCTCGGCCATCAAATCGAGCGGCAGACGGGGTTTCATTGTCGTAATGAGCGGAAGAATTGGGGACGGTCGGCAGTAAGCTCGACGAAACGCTCGCCGTGGTTGGTGGCCACGCGGAGCACGTCGAACGGGGGAATGCCGATTTGACGCAATGTCAACTCCTGGTAGGGGAAATATTCGTCGATATTCTCGTGGAAATTCTTGTGGAAGAGGGTGCGGTAGGAGAGCTTGCGCATCTCGGCGTCGGCGGTGATGGTATCGTCGAGGCGCGACTCGGGCACCATTACCTTGAACTCCTTCTCGGGGCGGTCGGAAATTATCGACTCGATAAACTTATTGTTCATCAAATTGATTTCCACGGCCTGCGCGCCAGATACTTTCTTAAGTTCCTTGATAGCCTCGGCCACCGTCATGTCGGTCGACATGGAGGGAGCCTCCACGATCGGTTGCCACAACTCGTGAGCTGGGCATGTGCGTTTCCACGACGACATGCGGTATATGTTGGTGGTGTTGGTCAAGCCCTCGTAGCGGAACATTCGTCCCTCCAGCGTCTTAAAAGGCTGCTGGTCGGCCGGGTAGCATTCCTTATGGATAACCTTCATGGCTTCCTGGGCCTGCAAGGCGCCGACGATGGAGGCCGAGATGGGGGTGGTGGCGACGCGTCCTTGCGATGTCTGGGAGCGCACAACGTCGGCGCAGCCCGTGCGCAACATAATGATGTTGAACTCCTCGCGCGAGAGGCCGCACTCGTAACAGTTGACCCCGGGGGTGAACATCTTCACCACACCGGTGAGATTCTCGATGGAGCCGTCGATCCAGGTCTTGCCGGCGCGCAAGGCCATGCGGTTGAGCTGATAGCGCGCCAAGCGGCTGTCGAGGCAGCCGATAATCACATCGACCGAGCGGTAGAGGCCCAATCCCACCTCCGAGAAAAGGTTGCCCACGATGGGGGTGACCTTGATCTGGGGATTGATCTCCATGGCGCGCTCGGCGGCAACCTCGGCCTTGTAGCGATGGGAGAATGCGTCGGCCTCGCGGAACAGCACCGAGCGGGTGAGGTTGGAGATCTCGATGCGGTCGAAGTCCACCACGAAGATCTCGCCCACGCCGAAGAGTGCCAGGTCCTTGATCACCTCATTGCCCAAGGCTCCGGCTCCGGCAACGAGCGCGCGGGCATGTTTCACCCTCTCCTGCTTGAACCAGGATAGGAGAGTGAACACGCCCTCGCCCCATTGATAGGATTGCTGTTCGTTGGCCATTAGAAGATGTAGCCTACCTTGATGCCGGCGAATCCCACTCCGAGCTGTTTCTTGTAGATGTTGTCGTTGTCGGTAGCGGTGTTGAGCTTGGCCTCGCCCCATACGCCGATGCGGAAGATGTCGTCGCCTGAAGGGATGTTGAAGCCACACTCGCCCATGGGAGTGATCAGCACTCCGCTTTTCTTGTATTGGTAGTCGTCGGGCTTAGAGGTGAGGGTATAGAATGTGGGGATGATGCCGATTTCGGCGTAGATCGAAACCTTGTGGCGCGCCATTTCGCTGTAACCGATTGTCAAGGGGATGCCCACCTCAAGGGCTGCATAATCGGTGGGGTCGGATGTGCGCATTGTCATGCCTACCTGAAGGCCGGGGGTGAAGTAGACGTTCTTGGCCACGGAGATAGCGTATCGTCCGGTGACGTCCCAAGCCAAGCCGTGGGAGCCAAAGCCGATCTTGGCGCCGATTTCAAAACCGTGGGCCACGAGATCAGGCTCGGGGCAGTTGACCACCACTGTTGTGTCGCGCTGAAGCTCGAAGAACTCGTAAAGGTCGATACCGTCGCGCAGGCGGTACTTGACGTCGCCTTTACCGTTATAGTCGATCACGTAGGGACCCACGTTGAAATGGTCGATAGGGGTTTGGGCCGACGAGGCGAGTGTCCCCAAGGCGCCCAGGGCGCATAGCAAAACTAGTTTTTTCATATTATAAGTTGTTAATGGTTGATGGCTGTATATTCCCCGCGATGGAATCGCGGGGCTCGGTGGTCCTGGTTTTTAGGCTTCTTCGTATTTGAAGATGGTGTCGCCGATTTTGAAGGTGTCGCCGTTGGAGAGGACGGCCTGGCGGTTGACGGGCAACTCGGCGCGGGCGTTGTAGATCACGCCGGTAGCCAGTGGCTTGATGACGGGGAGATTTTTCTCGTTGTCGATGAACAGCTTGGCGTGCTCCTTGGCCACCTTGTTGCTCTTTTCCCAGTTCATCTGAATCTCGCATTCGCCGGTCATGCCGATTGATACCTTGTTACCCCCTCCGGTGGCGTTCATCCACTTGTGGATGGGGATGCGCTGGCCGGCCTTGATGCCGTTTTGGATCACCAGGAAGTATTTCTCGGCGAGCATGCGCACGGTGATCAGCGAGGCGCCTAGACCGCCGCCGTAGATGATGAACGCCAGCAGCATGTTGAGCCAGTCGTAGCGGGCGCTGGCGAAGTGGGAGAAGTAGAGTACCAGGAAGCCGATGACGGCCGAGCAGAGGCCACCCCAAAGGGCGCTCTTGACGGGGATTGTCGATTTTATGGTCAAGGCGAGGGAAACGCTTAGCGAGAACAACACATAAGCCGGCAACGAGCAGTACCAGGGGATGTAAGTCTTGCCGGTCCACATAAGGAGAAGGCACATTATATCGGCTCCGATGGCGAACGCGAGCATGCCTATGATGGCCGTAAGGACGGAAAGGAGGAAAATCTTGGCCCACACGCGCCAATCCTTGTTGCGAACGTCGTCCTTGTAGCGGAAGATGATGGAGATGAAGAAGCCGAGCAGCATGCCGATCATTAGGAACGAGGAGGCGCGGGTGACGCAGTCGTTGACGATCGAGGCTTGCTCTTCGTTGCCGCCGAAGACGAGCATGACGATCCAACGTGCCAAGCCCTCTAAGCCGCCGCGGCCACATAATTCGTAGATGATCCAACTCAACAGTCCGGCGAGGACACCGGCGATTGTCTGCGAGCACTCCTTGATGGCGCTCCAGCGGAACAGTCCTTTCCAGTCGACGTGCTCCTGAATGCCGGTTTTGCAATTCTGGCCGTACTCGGCGCACTTGTAGCCGTTCTCTTCCCAGCAGTGCTTGTGCATCCAGTGGGAGCACTTGGTGACGATGACCTGTTCGGGGCGCAGATCCTGCTTGCAGTAGTGGCAGATGCGGCGCTGCACGTTCTCCCGCGGCTGATATTTTTTGTAATATTTGGAGCGGAAGGAGATGCCGGCGATGTAGGGCACGAGCACCTTCATAATGAGGTAGAAGAAGGCGAAGGTGAGGACGGTGACAAGGAGGGCGACCAAAATCTCGATGACGATGCTTGAGGCTCCTAGCTCGCGGTCGGGCCATGGATGTTCGGCCGAGCCGATGGTGAACGTGGCGGCTCCCAGATCCTGGTTGCGACCCCAGCGAGCCGAGTAGTCGACGTTGCCGGCGTAAATCTTGCCGTCGGTGGCTGTGTAGAGGATCTCATAGTCGTAGGTGGCATCCTGTACGACGGTGGCGAAGGATTTGAGCACATCGCTCATCTGTGTTGCGGGGGCGTACATGCCAAATAGCTCGCGGATTACCTGGCGGTTGGCGTCCTTCGGCTCGGTGAGGCCTTGCAGGAGCAACTCGATGCCGTCGTAAGCGTCCTCACTCTCCACTTGTTGCTCGCCCTTGAAATAGAAGGCGTTGACCTTGGGAAGCGATTGCGAGTGGTCGGTTTGGTAATCGGTGACTTTGATATAGTCGAGATCCTCGACGTCGGGTCGCTGTGTGCCGTCGGCGAAGATCATGAGGATGTTCTTGCCGGGATGGGCCGCGGCACGTTGGCTGATTAGAGGATTCTGCTCGTAGTCGATAGCCTTTACTTGGGAGAGGAGGGGAGCCTCGTCGGGAGAGAATTCAGCCAATTTGGCATAGGCGCCGCTGTAGAACACCTTGCCCTGGGCCGATTGCATCAGTTGGGCCTTGACCGCGTCCCAGTTGTCGCGGGAGAGCATCACCGAGGGTGACACCACGTCGCCGTAGGATGAGATGTAAACCGAGGAGTCCGGGGCCACGTCGACAAACTTGCGGATGGCGTCGAGCACCTGTTCTTTGCCTTGAGGTGGAAGCCCAAGGTCGAGCAGGATGGAGAAGGTATAGTCGGCGGGAATGCGCACGCCGCTATTGAGGTTGCGTATCTGTCGGTTGGGGATCTCGGTGCCGTCCTCGTAGAAGTAGAACATGTCGGCGAAACGCTGGGAGGGAATTCCCTGCACTCGTTTGCCCTGGGCGTCGACGAGGTTGAAATATACGTGGATGCTGTCATTGCCGGTGCCGTAGGAATAGGCACGGTCGCAGAAAAGGATTGAGGCCGGTTCCTGCGCCGTGACGGGCGCGAGGGCGGCTAGGGAGACGAGGGCTATGGTGAGTAACTTACGCATGGTTATCTTCTTCTTCGGGTCCAAAGTTTAAGGTCTTCAACATTCACATCGCCGTAGAGCGACTGTTCGGTAGCCAAGACGCCGTCCACCATGGGTATGGTGGTGAGGGTGGACAGGCGCGAGGAATAGACCATCACAAATTTTATGTCGGTGGATTGGGTTGCGATCAGTCGCTGTATTGTGGGGAGGCTCATGTGGGTCTCGTTGACGAGGCAACCGATTACTCCGGCGGTGGGACGCTCGGTGGATTTGGCGATGCTCGACACTACAAATTCCTCGCCGATGGATGTCTTGGCGTTGTAGCCCACGGCCCATCCGACGAGGCCTGTTTGTGGCTCCACAACTATCTGTAGCAGGTCGATGATGGAGCTGTTGTCAAGCTCGATACCGGCGCAGGCGGCGAGGTGGTTGGGGGCACTTTGCAGCAGGTTGAAGCAGTTGTCGGGGGAGAATGAATTGCGGTCGCTTTCAAGCGCCCATTTGTACATGTCCTCTAGCGAGTACATGCGGGTGAGGTCGTTGCGGGAGTTGATTGTGCCGTCGTGACGGAAGGTGAATATGCCCAGCTCTTGGTCGGAGGTGAGGATATCTACGACGAAAGCGACGAGGAAGTTGGGGTGCTGGGTGTGCTTGAGCTGCATTTGCACGTTGCTGTCGGAGTTGGAGAAGAACACGCCGAGGCCAGGGTGGGAGTGGATCCAGCAGGTGAGGTCGTACTGGAGGTTGGTGTCGCGGCGTAGCTTGCGCAGGCGCTCGGCGATGCGCAGCTTGATCTTTCCGCCGAAATTGAGCTCGTACTCCTTGAAGACGGCGTCGTCGCCGGGAAGGACAACCGATTCGAGCGACACGTCGTAGCTGTGGGTGTCCTCGTGGTGTACCCAGCGGCCAAGCACCATGCAGCCGTCCTCCTTGGGACGGTCGACGTTGCGCAGGTCCTCGGCGTAGAGGTTGTAGATCTCCTTGATGCAGGTGTTCTTGATGTAGATGTTGGCCACGGCGGAATCCTGAGTGAATTCCGAGGAGTGGATTTTGAGGAACTGGGGGTTGTCGACCACGTCATCGAGCGATTGTTTTTTGAGGATGGAGGTAGTGCGTCGGCGCACGACGATTGCGGGGTTGCCGTCGTCGGTGGTGTTGGCTGCGGCGTTGGCCGATGGGCGGGGTAGGGGCATGGTGGGTACATGGCTGGTAGTGTCGTAGGAGGGACGGCGCTTGCGACGCGACCACGCGATAAACAGCCACACGAGTACAATGAGCACCAGGCCGCAGACGATGGCGATGTTGATCCACGCGGTGGAGGAGAGGCCCTCGGAGTCGCTGGCGGCCAGGGCGTCGTCAACTTGTTGCTGGAGCTGGGCCACGGCATCGTCCTTTTGCTTGAGTCGGTTGTTGGCAAATTCGACAATTGTGCCCAATAACGACTCGCGGCTCTCGGCGGGGATGTGCATCGACATGACGATGGATTGGGCGATCAGTGGTATCTCCTCGCGCTTCTCGCTGGAGGAGTCGACAGCCTTGCGGAGGAAACCTTGGAGGTCGTTGTCGGAGATGTATGCTTTTTTGTCGGAAGCGTTGGCCAGACCCTCGGTGTAAATTGCCACTTGCTCCTTGAAGGCGGCCACGGCATCCTTTGACAGCACGGGGTCCTGCTCTAAGCGCGAGAGGTAGGACATGCCGTCGGAAGCGGGGAGGGGTGAGGGGGTAGTGGTGAGCTGGGAGGTGGTGGGAGAAGAGGTTGAGGTGGGCTTTGGGGATTCGGCCACTGATGTTACTTCTTGTGCCACCACTGGGGCCTCAGGCTTGGCGTGGGCCTGTTTTAGGGTGACTTTTTGGGAGCTACCGCTTTGTTTGGGGAAGTCGAAGCCGAAGGATTTGGTGGCCACGCGGCCAATGAATGCCGATTCACCGCTTTTTACTTGGCCACAATCAGTGCCGTCGATTTTGATGAAAATTTTGTCCTTTGAGCGGTTTTCCACCTTGGAGATTGATGCGGAGCCGTCGTCAAGGGTGGAGTAATGGAATGTTACTCCTTGGTCGCCCCAAGTGTCGGCGAAAATGCTGAAGGGGAAGGCGATTGCCAGGAGCAGGAGGGTGATTTTACGGTTGATACGCGTCATTAAATGTGATGTGTTATATCGTTCTACGAGTTTTGTTATTGGTTGAGGATGAGCGGGTTGAGCGATTGGAGGAGGGGTTGGTAGGTTGTTGAGGGTCGGCTTGTTTGGCCTTTTGGCTTTCTTGAGCCTTGGCGCGGAGCTGGTTCTTTCCCTTGTTCATGGCTTGGTGGGCCTTGTTGCGGATGATTTCCCGTGAACGGCGTTTTGCCTCGGATTCAGCTTGTTTGGTGAGTGATTCCTGCATTTCGAGGATGCTTTTTTTGTTATTCAACTCGCTGAAATGTCGGAAGATTGCGTTTCCGACGAAACCGACGACGGCCAAGAGGACTCCACCGATAATCAGCCACATGGTGCGTTTCTGTTGCTTCTCCTCTTGAAAGCGGGCCTCTTCCTGGGCCGCGGCTTGACGCTCTTGCTCCTCTTTCTTTTGCTGGGCGAGATTGGCTTGCTCGATGGCTTTGGCGGTGGCCTCATCATTGGCTTGGGCTTGGGCCAGTTCTTTCTCCTTTTGGGATGCGGCTAGGAGCACCTCGTTGATCTTACCGAGGAGGTCGGGGTCGGTGATCTTGCTTTTCATCATTCTCAGGTTCATCAACTCCATTTGTAGGGATTGTGAGAAGGAGCCTTCGGTGGTCATTGCGAGCATTTGGTTGACCATTTCAATGCTTTGGAGGGCGTTGGTGATGTCGGTGTTGTCGGCTTCCAGTTCCATTTGGAATGAGACGGTGACGCTCTCGGTGTGGGAGCCGGTGGAGGTTGACGTGGCGGATTTGGAAGCCTTGGAGGGGGCGAATTTCACCGTGAGGGGACCCGCTGATTGAGTTAACAGCTTGTAATTCTGCTTTTTCTCATACAGGGCGATGAAAATCGGGAAACTCACAGTCACGGCATCGGAGGTTTCGGCTTTAAAGGTCAAGGGGGCCGACTGGCCGAGGATGTAAAAACCGTCCTTTGAGTCGTCGTAACTTAATCCGGCTGGCTTGATGAACGCCTTGGGGGTGAGCCCTTTCCACTTGGTGGCACCGAAATCGCCCACGCGATCGAAAATCACCACTTTGAGGCGGTCGAGGCTGCCCTTGCTCTCCTTGCGTAGCTTGGAGGATGCTGAGGGGATGATGCGGGGGGTGGTGGAGAATTTCAGCGTGTAGCCTTCCCCCTCGGGAGCGACCGCATAACGCAGAATCATGCGGTCGCCCGAGGTGGTCAACAACGTATCGGTAACCTCCTTAGCTTGTGGAGTAGCTACGAACAGGAACGACATTAAGCTGAAAATGAAGCTTTTGAGCGACATTAATAGTTGATTATACGGTTGTAGTATTCTGGGATTTTGCCGCTGTAGCCGGCGTTCTTTTTGCGCTTGTTGTTCTTTTGGTAGCAGGTGTAGAGAGCCTTGGCGGTAGAGACGGCTGCATCCTTGGTGATACGGCCTGTGTGGAGGCTCTGGTAGGTGTTGTCAAGGCGCTGATAAATCTGGTCGGCCGACAGGGAACAGTAGTTGCAGTGATGCTGTTTTATAACTTTGTGGTTGCCGCAGTCGTGATTGTATTTGTTGAGGTCGATGTCCTTCACCGAGTTGAGAAGCTGGGTGTAACGCTGGTGTGGGAGGTCCTGCGACATCCACGAGCGATTGGCTTCGAGCACTTGGTAGATGGCTGTGATTAGGCTGTCTTGAGTGGCCTTATAGGGGGCTTGTTGCTGAGCGAGGGAAGGCTTGTGGGCGTTGTTGGGGCAGAATGTGACAAAGTCGAGACGGCTTTTGAAGTTGTTGACGCGTTGCTTGAGAGCAACATAGTCGGGATCCTGCTCGCTCCACACCACCACGTCGATTTTGAGCACGAGCAGATCCTCGCGCAGGATGGTGTACTTGGAGGATTTCAGAAATTTCTTGGGATCGTAGACTACTCGATAAATTGGTATCGTTACCTCGATCGGGCCGGAGGTGGAGGCGTGGAAGGTGAAGAGGTCCTTGCTTTCGGCGGGGATCACTTTCACTTGGCTCTCTCCCAGGTATTTGCAACCTTGGACTGAACGCTTGCCCTTGTCGCCGCCGTAAGTCTTGGAGAATTCAAATTTTGGTTTCAGTTTTTTGAGCTGCGACTCGGATTGGCCGTTTTTGAACAAGAAAAGGACCTCGTCCATGGTCAAGTTCTCCATGCTCACGCGGATGCTGGCCTCCTGGGCGTAGGCAGTGACCAGTTGGACGGTGACGTTGGCGTAACCGAGGGAGATTGTTTGGGCCTCGTTGTCTTGTCGGTCGAGGGTTATACGCTTTTCCTGATAGTCGGCGCGGGCGATTGTGGGCAGGAGGAGAAAGAGGAACAATAAACAGAATATGCGGTGTGTCATATCTTGCGGGCTGTGATTTTAACGGTAGAGTTGGAGGGGCGGAAGGCGGGCGCGGGTGCGGAGGCTTGGGCGTCGGTCATGTCCTGGCCGAAACGTGTCCAGCCGTTGGGTTCGCCTTCCTCGCGCACCCATTCGGCCACGTTTTGGTCCTCGGGGTAGGGGTAGGTGTTTTTGGCGTGATAAAGCTGGTATTTGAGGTATCGCTCCACTCGCAACACGAGATCTTTGAGCGATGCTAGCACGCCCATCTCCTTGATAGTGAGGCATACATGGCCCTTGAAACTACCGGAGTAGCGTATGTTGGGGTGCCAGATGTCGGTGCGGAAAGTGAAGATGGGATTGCCGTCGGCCGAGGGGTAGTTGTTGGGGAGGACGATTGACATTTTATGCAGGTAGCCGAATATTGGCTCGCGGGGCACTGCGCCCTCCTTGACGCCTACTATCGACTTGACGCGATACCATATCTCGTATTCCGTGGGCAAGCCCATCACGTTCTTGCGGCGGATGATGTAGGAGAGCGATGGTGTGCGGGGATTCTCGGCCGTGGCTTTGCGTTTGGCGCAGAGCGAGTCAAGCTCTTTCCACTCCTTCCACAGGCGGGCGTCGCGCCCCGACAGCTCTTTTTGGTTGAAATTGTTGATAGCTTCGTTCATAGCTTAGCCAGCGATGGGGACCGAGATAAGGTGCAGGTGGTCAAATGGTTGGATGTTGTAATCGATGAGGGCTTGCTCGCGGCCGTCCTCGTCCTCGAATTCGAGGATCTCTGGCTCCTCGCCGTCGTCCATGATCTGGCCCAGGAGGTATTGGATGGGGTTACCGCCGTTGTCGAGCTTTGGCAGCTCGAAGACGGCGACGATTGAGGCGATCTGGTCGCGGATGGTTTTGTTGGGGTCGGTGACTTTGACCTCCACTTCTTCGTAGGAGGTACCGTCGATGGTGAGGTTGATGATGAAATCATCAGCGTAGTCGATTTCTTCGTTTTGCATATTTCAGGTATTTTTATTTAATTATTTTTTTTCGAAAGCGCGAAAGCACGTGTGAACGAGAGGGCAAGACTGGGGTGACGAATGCGCGAGGGGGCGGTTACCAGAGCCACGCGCCGCGGGGTTGGGAGTAATTCGGGGATCGATAATGCTCGAAACCGTTCTTGAAGGCGATCACCTGATAGGTGTCGTCCTTGATTACCACCGGCTCTTTCAGACCGAAGCGGAACATCGCCAACTCGTAGCGGGCGCCATCGGGCGAGAAGCGGATGATGAGGTCGGTTTTCGTTTCAGGATGGGCGCCGTAAAATCGCTCGAAGGTCTCTCGGATAGCATCCTCGTCGAGCCACATATATGCAGAGTATTGTGATTTTCCTTGTGACCAGCCGAGGGCCAGCCTCTTGGGCTTACCTGCCATATGATATTTCATTAGCGAGCCGTCGTTGAGTTTGTCGAACGTTCCGTCCCACAGGGCCTCCACCAATCCGGTCAGCTCCACCTTTATATCATCCTCTTTCAAAGGCACCCACTTCCCCTCCTTCTCATCCCAATTCTTCCCCTCGGGACAATACCGATAGCAATACTGCCGCATAAGTTTGTGGAAACAGTTGGGGGAGAGGGTTTCATCTGCTTCTTCGGATTGCTGATTAGGAAGTGCTCGAGCTTCAAATAACCCCTTTAATATTTTCTTTTTGGGCGATTCGTGCCAAATAGCTACATTCCCATAAGGGGCATTGCCAATGGCAATATCTTTATTGATGTCAATTTTAGCTTGCAGAAGGTATCTTACATTTTCAGTAGTAGACAAAAATCCTTCGGTCAAGATGCCATCCTTGACATGGACTAATGTAATGCCCCCGCAAAATGAGACAGGTGGCTAAGGCAAAAAAAATCATTAAC
>JAJPXC010000089.1 GCA_021205635.1 Bacteroidales bacterium
GTTTGGGGGCCGACTGTTTGGGGGCCGACCGTTTGGGGGCCGACCGGCTCGGGGGTAGGCTCAGGTACAGGCTCTGCCTTTACCGCAAAACTGTTGGGGGTTTTGCAGTAAGGGCAGGCTACTTTATAGTTACCGGGCTTGACCGGCGATTTGAAGCTAAATTCTCGCGCGCATTCCGGATTGCGGCACTTTAGTCGGATCTTTTCTGGTACCATTTATAGGGTTGATATTTGTACTGTCAGAGGTGACGAGGGGACAGGGGATTTTCTGTCGGGGGGCTTTTTCTGTTCCGTCGAGGTCGGCGGGACCTCCTTTCTGGCAAGCCTTAGATCAGGGTCTCGTCGATGGAGATGTCGCCGAGGTCGAGGTCGGCGCCGAGGTCGGCGAGGTCCTCCATGGGGTCGTCGAGGATGTCATCAATGATGATATCGCCGGTGATTTCGGGGTCGTCGATGGCTCCCGAGAGGGGAATTTCCTCCTCGGTCTCAACGAACACCATCTCTTCGCTTTGAGGGTTGTATTGGCTTGCGATCACGCCACCGTCGTCGTCGAACAGGCGAACGCCATCTGGGTCGAGAGGCTCGTCCACTACCTCCTCCACCAGCTCGTCCTCGTCCATGAGGATCTCCACCTCGGAGAGGTCTTCGTCAAATTCGACGTCGGAATCAGGCTCCAGTTCCATCTCCTCCTCGTCGATCATCACCTCGTCGGGGTTGATATGAACCTCTTGGGGTTGATCGGCGATTTTGGCGGCTTCGGCGGCTTTTGCGGCTTCGGCAGCGGCGCGTGCCTCGGCTTCGGCTGCTTCAGCCTCAGCCACGACGTCGGCGCCTTCCATTGCGCCTTGGACGCCTCCCACTGCGCCACCGATCGACTCAACATCGACGGTATCATCGTCATCCATCAGAGTGGCCGCGGCGGCTACTCCAGCGCCAGCCAATCCGATACCGGCGGCTCCGCCAAGCGCGGCGGCGCGCATGCCTTTGTTGCCCTTTCCTTTCTTGCCGAGGTCGTCGACCGAACTTATATTCTTGGGTGTCATTTTCGTAAGGTTTTAGCGGTTAAACTAAAGGGGGTTAGGCCAACATGATGTCGTCGGAGGGGTCGCCGAAGATCTGCTCGGTGTCGTCGGCGGCGAGATACTCGGTGGTGTCTTGATCCTGGGCGAGTGCCATCTCGGCGTCGGAGGTGTAGTAATCCATGGGCATGCTGGAGAGACTGCCGTCGTCGAACATTGCCAAGTCGTAGCCACCGTCGCCGTCCACGTCGACAAACATTGCCTCGGTACCGTCGGCCAGGGTTACCATAGCGGCGTCGGCTTCCATACCCTCCTCGGTGTACAAGGTGGTAACCTCGGTCACTTGGAACACTTCGTCGGCGTCGATGTCGTCGTGGTCGATCTCTTCGACGATCACGTCGGCCAGGTCCTCGTCCTTCACGTCGGATACCGGGGGCTTTGGCTCCTCTACGACTTGCTCGCGGTGGGTCTCGGGCTGGGTCTTGGTGTGGTCCTCAACCTCTTCTACTTGGATTTCCTCTTCCTCGGTTTTCTCCTCCTCGGCCTTGGTCTCGGCCTTGGCCTCGGCTTTCTTCTCGAGGATTTCGTCGGCCTTCATGGCCTGCTCGGCGGCGCTGCCGATACCAGCCTGAGCTCCCTCGACGGCTCCCTCGACGGTGCCGATCGGCTCGGCGTCGGGGTCTTGCTCGGAGAGGATAAGGTTGGCGGCCTCGACGGTGATGCCACCGGCTGCCACGGCGGCGATGAGCGACGCGCGGGTCCAGGTTTTGTCGTTATTTCCACCAGCCGCGGGGCGCTGGGTGTTGGATTGCTGTTGGTTGCGGAAGTTGAGTGGAGTAGTTCCCATGATTTTATGATTTTTTGAGATTAATATTCGTGATTTGTCGATTTGATGTCACAAAGGTAAATCACGAGATAACCTCTTTGCAAATTTTTTGGTTAATTAAGGACGAAACCCTGGGGATTTCGTGACGAAATGCTACTTCACGGCTGGCTCGTGGTTCCAGTCGATGATTACCTCCGAGGCGGCCTTCTTGGAGCCCAGGAGCTGGGGATGCTGCTGAATTTCCATGTTTTTGGCGCGGCGCATCACCTCTTGGTAGGCGTAGTTGTATACCTCGCTTACGGTCACTTTCTTGTCGCCGTTGCTGTCGGCCTTGCCCTGAAGTCCTTTGAGGACGGCCTGGGTGAAGATGTCGCGCTGGAGCCACCCGTTGTTCCACGAGGGCTCGTCGGGACGCGCGGCCATAACGTAAACTATATTATTGGAGGCGGCCGACGACAGGTCGGGGCCCGAGGCTGTGGATTGGTCGTCGACCACGGTGCCGGCATAGCAAGCCTCGACGATGCATATTTTGGCACCGGCCTTCGACGACTCGAGCACCTTGTTCAATCGGGTGTAGGGCAGCGGGCCGTCATGTACATAGAGACCGCCGGGATAGCCGTGGCCGCAGTAGGTGAAAATGATTTTGTCGTCCTTGTCGGCTCGGTTGCACAGGGCCTGGAGTTTTTCGATGATATTGTCGGCGGTGGCGTATTTGGAGGTGAGCACCGAGATGTGCTTGGTCTCCTGGCCGAGCACCTTCTTCATCAGTTGGGCTTCCTTGGCCTTGTAACGGTTGTTGGCGGTGGTGTCCTCGTAGGTTTGGACGCCCACGACGAGGGCCAGCGTGCGACCGGCCGCCATGGCCGAAATCGCGATCAGCAATGCGCTGAACAGTACTAATAGCTTTCTCATATTTAGTTGATAGTAGTTTGCAGTTTTAAGTAGTTAGTAGAAATTTATTCCACAGTCATCAGGGGCTTTGAGGTTAATGCGCCTTGCAGTGCGGGCAGATACCAAGGGTGATGTCCTCCTCGCGCAGGCGCTTGCGGCAACGCGGGCAGATGAGGTCCTGCTCATATTCCTTGAGCAACGCTTGGTCGCGGTTGAGCAGGATATTCTGGATCATCGGTGTAAGGATACCGGGGAGGATCATCATCACGCGCAGCAGCATCATCGAGTTGTTGGAAGCGCCGGAATTCTGAGGAATGACGAGGAACGAGCCCACGAACACCACCAATGAGATGATCGGTGCCAAGAACGACTTGGTCCATTTCATCTTGGAGGTCAAACGCTTGCTCACCTTCTGGTAGCGCTCCAAGCATTCGCGCAGGTACTGGAAATCGTCGTTGAACAGGTTGGGTTTCAGCACGCGGCGCGCCTTGAAAAAGTGCCCCTCGAGCGTGGGCGGGCCCAGGCGAATCCATGTGTCGGGGGTGATACGGATACGGGCGCAGCGGTGGAATTGTCCGCCGGCCTCGACGAATGTGCCGTTGGTGGAGTTATTGTCGATCAGGGTCCAGTCGTCGCCATCAACCTGGATGATGGCGTGGTCGTGGGACACTGAGGTGGATGTCGCGGGGATTTTGACGGGGCCTTCGTAATCGGTGCCTATGCGGTATTCGGTCATGGGGTAGTTTCTAGTTTCTAGTTTCTAGTTTCTGGTTTCTGGTTTTTGGATCGCATTATCGCTGTAACGCTGTTTCGCCGTTTCGCTGTTTCGCTGTAACGCTGTAACGCTGTAACGCTGTTTCGCTGTAACGCTGTAATGCGGGGAAGTGGCTATTATTTATTGTATTGGGAGAGGATGAGCTCGCGGAAGTTTTTGAGCAACTGCTTTGGCACCTGGAGGGTGATCGTGTGGGAGATGCGGTCGCTCAGGGTGATGCGTTGCTTGATGAGGTTGATTTGCGTGAGGAATCGGGTGTTGACAATCACGCTTCGGCCCAAGCGCACGAACGTGTTGGGGATCGACTTGGCGGCGGCGTTGCGGGCGATGATCGATTCCCACTGCACCATGGTGACATTGACCATAAGTTTCAGGCCCTCGATGTACAGTAGCTGCGTGTAGTTGCCGTTGGCCTGCACGCAAGCTAATTGGGACAAATCGATAAGATTTAACTCGTCGCGCGAGTTAATGCACACAATATTCATGGCTAAGGCAAAGTGAAGTTGGGTTATTGAGGGCAAATATAGCGTTTTTTTAGATAAAAACAGCTTTTTAGGCCATTTTTAACAAATTTCCCCTCAAAATGTACTATCAGAGAATAAGGTGAGATGCGATTAGAGGGAAATCATGTGGAGGGCGGCCTCGGCGCATTCCGAGCCTTTGTTGCCCAAGCATCCACCGGCGCGGTCGAGCGCCTGCTGCTCGTTGTCGACCGTCAACACGCCGAAGATCACGGGAATCTCTCCTCGCAGATTGAGCTCGGTCATGCCGTGGGTGACGCTTTGGCACACGTAGTCGAAGTGGGGTGTCCCGCCGCGCACGACGCAACCATTGATGATGATGGCGTCGAAAGCCTTTTGCTCCATCAATCGCATGGCGGCGTAGGTAAGCTCAACGGCCCCGGGGACGTGGTAGACATGGATGTTCTCTTGCTTCACCTCGTGGGCAAGGAGGGTGGCGACGGCGCCACTGGTGAGGGCCGAGACGATTTCTTGGTTCCAGAGGGTGTCGATGATGGCTATACGGGCGTCAGGGGCGTTGGGAGCGAGGACGGTAGGGGCGGAAGTTGACACGATTATAAGTGTTAAGTGGTAAGTATTAAGTGGAGAGGGGATAAGCGGCTGGGGATGCCTAGGGAGCCGGCCTTGGACGGCCGTATCCAGGAGGCTAAATGCATTTCTCGAGGGCCTGGGCGACGGTGGGTGATAGCGCGCCGGCGGGCTGGCCGTAGGTGACGGGAGATTGGCCGGGGGCGACGACAGTCAGGCGAGGGGAGTAGTACTGCACATGGTCGCGGAAGCATTTCTCGCCGTCGGTCGACTGGTATAGCATCTCCAGGTCGGCCGGGGAGGCTAGGATCTCGCTCGCGCGCTCCATATTTTCCAAAATCGCTGGCATCACCTTGGTCAATCGCGGGCACACTTGGGACATGAACCCGGGCAGGTAAATCAGGTAGCAGTCGCGCTCAGCGCAATAGTCGAGGAATGAAACAAGCCGCTGACGCACAGCGGGATTCACGGCATAGAAGCCGCCAAAGAACACGGTGTCGCCGCGCTCAATCCTTGGCCACACGATGTCGAAACCCTCGGCCGCGGGATCGTTGTAGATCACCGGCTCGCAATCGGGGAAGCGCAGCGTTAGGGGCGTCTGGCCCTCGGTATACCGGTCGATCGGGGCGGTGTTGACCCCGGCTTCGTCGAGGAATTTCACGATCAAGTCGCCCACGGGACCGGTGGAGACGTCACCGGCGAAGAAGGTTTCCACCCCCTCGCGGGCGCAACGGGCGGCCACGTTGACCATGCGACCACCGGGAGCCGACTTGGTGGGTTGACCTTGGGCGTCAAAGGCGATTTGGAGGGCGCCCTCCCCTATTACTATCAGTCGGCTCATTGCTGTTGGCGCGATTTGTGGCCCAGGTAGCCGCCGTGGTGACGCTTGGCGTAGTCGGCGGCCGTGAAGCCGGTTAATTTCATTACGTTTACTACCAGGATGTCACCGATGACGGTCATCACCGTGGTCGATGTGGTGGGGGTCAATCCCAGAGGGCACACCTCGGGGCTACCGCCGGTGGCAAGAGTGACGTCGGCGCAGTCGGCCAACGGCGACTCGGGGTTGCCGGTAATCACGATTATGGGGAGCTGGGGGTATAGGTTGCGGGCGAGGGTGACAAGGTCAACGATCTCGCGGGTCTTGCCCGAGTTGGAGATCAGCAGCAGCAGGTCGTTGGGTTGCAACACTCCGAGGTCGCCGTGCTGGGCCTCCGAGGGGTGGAGGTTGACCGCAGGGGTACCGGTGGAGCTGAACGTGGTGGCGATGTTCATGGCGATCTGGCCAGCCTTGCCCATGCCCGAGGTGACGAGCTTGCCGCCGCGGCGGTGCACATGGTCGATTATCAGGTCGACAGCCTTTTCGTAGGCGTCGCTTACGGGGATATCCTGTATCGCTTGAGCCTCGGCTTGGAGGATCGAGCGCATAGTCTCTTGTACATTCATAAGCGCGAAGTTACTAAAAAAAACCTGTTGGTTGAATTAAATTAAAGCATACTTGACTTGCCCAATTGGACGAT
>JAJPXC010000102.1 GCA_021205635.1 Bacteroidales bacterium
CACTTTAATACCTTCATTTACAATTGCAACACCAATGTTTGTCAATTCCACTTTGTAAATTTCCGTTTTTCAATTCATTTATTTTCGCAAATTTGGAGAATCGAATTTTTATGATTACATTTGCACACTCAATAATTGCAATCGTCAATCGCCATGGATATCGTAAATCGGCTCAAATTTTTTCTGGATCAGCAGGGGCTTACTAGCTCCCAGTTTGCCGACGCTTGCCGGATACCCCGTCCTACACTCTCGCAATTGCTCACGGGAAGGAACAAAAAAGTGAGCGACGAGATTTTCGCCAAAATTCATGAGGCCTACCCTCAGCTGTCAATCTTGTGGCTGATGTTCGGCGAGGGACAACCTGTCACTGGCACTGGCCCCACCACCTCCTCGGTCGCAACTCAGGGAGGGCTGGCGGTCGACAACGGCTCCTCCCCCATTCATTCCGGTGGTGATTTCCCCGAGCTGGGTTCTTCTACTCCAGAAATGACAGCAGCCACTCAGGGAATGGCCTCGCGGGGAATGATTGACTTTGGCAATTCTCTTTTCGACACCGACCCCACGGATTTCGGCGCCGACCAGCACCAAACCGCCAACACGCAAAGCGGCACCGGGGTAAACCATCCCCTATCCCAACTTGGCTCGTTGGCCTCAGGATCGGCCAATGCGGCGAACGCAAATGGAGCCAATGGAGCAGTGGCGGGTGAAAACGTCCCCGGTACAATTTCCATCAGTCCCGATGCGACGAAGAAGATCACCTCTATCGTGGTGTTCTACAACGACAACTCGTTCCAGTCGTTTGCTCCCACGGCGTAATGCACGCCCTTTTTCGTTGCTCCGTGAGAATTTAAAATTCACGGGCAGGAGGAGACGCGGCTGAAAATTTTGAAATCTCAGCGAGAGGATTCCACTCGCTAATTACTAATTACCTCCGTTAGTGATGGCCGTCCAAGGGCTGCCCCTAGGCTGCCGCATACGCTGCTGAAGCCAGGTTGCAAGAGAGGGGATTTTTGCGTATCTTCGCGGATGTTATGAGTAAGGGTAGATCAATTATCACAATAGCATGCTTGGTCGTGGCGATGGCTTGTCTGGCCGGTTGTCGCAAGGACAAAGGTTCTGAGGCCGAGGCATCCTATCAGGAGGCTGTTGACCATTACCGCCAAGGGGAGTCCTTGGCTGGTGATTCCATGTTGGCTGAGACCGCCGAGTATTTCGCGGGAAAAGAGCCATTAAAAGCGGTACATTGCCGAATGCTGGAGGCCGCGCGCATTCACCAGTTGGGACAATCGGAGCAAGCCATTGCCCAGCTGGACTCACTGGAGGCCCAGGTGGATTTCCCGCCGATGATGTTGCCCGAGCTTGTGGAGATGAGATTGCGTATCGCCACACAATGCAAGGACGCTGGGCGCATGCTTCCCGATGCCAAGCGATTGTTGAAGGCGACCCGCGACATGGACCGTCGATTGGAATGCCTGGGGGCATTGCAAGTGGCGTTCGAGCAATTGGGCTATCCCGACAGCGCCTTGATCGCCAACGATATGATTCTGATAGCCGTGGAGGAGATTCCCCGTCACGAGTTGAAACGCCCTACCCTTATTGACCGAGCCCGTCTGCTTGAACAGAGCGGCCATTCCAAGGATGCCGAAGCGTTGATCCGCTTGCTCAACGACAACATTGACCAACCCTCTTCCCTATGAACGACAGCTTACCAAGTTGCTCTCCCAAGGCAAAGTAGATTCTCACATTTAAGGGTAGATTACAAATCACGAAATTTCCAATAAGAATATATGACCAAAAAGTATTTGAAGGATTACAAGATAGTGGCCAATGAGCCGATACACCGGGTGTATTCGCTGATGGTGCTCGCCACGGCCGACGGCTCGGAGATGCCGCCGATGGAGCCTGGACAATTCGTGGAGGTTGCTGTTCCCGACGCACCCCACACGTTACTGCGCCGACCAATTTCGGTGCACGACATTACTTCCAACACTCTGTCGTTGCTGATACGCCGCGCTGGCGAGGGTACCGACAAGCTCTGCGACCTTCCTGCGGGATCCATTCTAAATATCCTGGGGCCGTTGGGCCACGGATTTGACACGCGTCCCGGCAAGGCTTTGCTGGCAGGTGGCGGCGTTGGGGTAGCCCCCCTACTCTACCTAGGCAAGCGGTTGAGGGAGACGGGCGCTGATCCTACATTCCTCCTGGGAGCCAGGTCGAAGGATGATGTGCTGCGTTTAGAAGAATTTGAGGCCATCGGCAAGGTTTATGTGTCGACCGAGGACGGTACGCTGGGCCACAAGGGATTGATCACGGCCAACCCCGCATGGCAGCAACAGTGGCCAGTGATTTACTGTTGCGGGCCGATGCCGATGATGAAGGCTGTGGCTCGCTTGGCCTCCAAGACGGGCACCGAGTGCCAAGTGTCGCTCGAGAATATGATGGCGTGCGGCTTGGGCGCCTGCCTGTGCTGCGTGGAGCCTACGATCAAGGGCAACGTGTGCGTGTGCACCGAGGGACCTGTTTTCAACATTAACCAGCTTTTGTGGCAAGATTAGTATGGCAAAGTTAGAAGTAAAGGTAGGCCAAATGCGCCTCAAAAACCCGGTGATGACTGCCTCGGGCACGTTCGGCTACGGATTGGAATTCGCCGACATTATCGACCTCGACCGCTTGGGCGGCTACATAGTTAAGGGAACAACCCTGAACGCTCGCGAGGGCAATCCCTACCCGCGCATGGCCGAGACACCGGCTGGGATGCTCAACGCCGTGGGATTGCAGAACAAGGGGGTCAACTATTTTATCGAGCATATCTATCCCAAGATAAAGGATGTTGATTCCAAGATGGTGGTGAACGTCTCGGGAGCCAAGCTGTCGGATTATGTGGAGGTGTGCCAGAAACTGGCCCCATTGGACAAGGTTGCGGCCGTGGAGATCAATATCTCTTGCCCCAACGTTAAGCAAGGCGGAATGGCCTTCGGTACCACCTGCCAGGGAGCGGCCGAGGTAACCCGAGCGTGCCGCGAGGCTTTCCCCCGTACGATGATAATCAAGCTGTCGCCTAACGTCACTGATATCGCCTCTATCGCCCTTGCCGCCGAAGCTGAGGGAGCCGATTCGGTGTCGCTAATCAACACCCTGCTGGGCATGGCTATCGACGCTGAGCGCCAACGTCCTTGCCTGTCAACCATCACTGGAGGCTTGTCGGGGCCGGCAGTTAAGCCTGTCGCGCTGCGAATGGTGTGGCAAGTGGCCCACGCGGTGAAGATTCCCGTGATCGGCTTGGGTGGTATCACCACGGCTACCGACGCAATCGAATTTATGCTCGCCGGAGCCAGGGCCATCCAGATAGGTACGGCCAATTTCATCGACCCGTCGGTGACAATGAAGGTGATTGACGGCATCGAGGATTATTGCCAGCGTCACGGCGTGAGTGACATCAACGAGATTGTGGGACTGGTGTAGTGGTGAGTGGTGAGTGGTGAGTGGTGAGTGGTGAATGGTGAATGGTTTATGGGTAATGGTTTATGGGTAATGCCTCCTTTAATCCTTTTCTCCTTTCCTCCTTTAAAGATTTAATGCTTTAATGCTTTAAAAATGCCCATCTACTGAAAACTGAAAACTGAAAACTGAAAACTATATATGTTGAGAACCGAGCAAGTGAGGGTAAGGCCCGAGGTGGCATATAATGAGTTGCAATTGAAAGCGTTTTTGTCTACTCAATTGGGCATTGATGTCAACCGCATAGCGCATGTGGAGATACGCCGTCGATCAATCGACGCGCGCCAGCGGCAGGTGATGGTCAACCTCACGGTCGACGCGCATATCGACCAGCGTGAAGAAATCCCCACAGCCCCCCTTCCCGACTATAAGGACGTTCACAAGGCCCAGCAAGTGGTGGTCGTGGGCGCTGGCCCGGCCGGATTGTTCGCGGCTCTGAAATTGATTGAATTGGGATTGAAACCGATCGTGCTGGAGCGCGGCAAGGCTGTTGACGAGCGCCGAAAAGACCTGGCGATGATCAATCGTGAGGGGGAGGTGGACCCCGATTCCAACTATTGCTTCGGCGAGGGTGGAGCAGGTGCGTTCTCCGACGGCAAACTTTACACACGCTCCAAGAAACGCGGCTCGGTGGAGGAGATTCTCAACATCTTGCACCAGCATGGCGCGTCGGCCGACATCTTGGTTGACGCCCATCCGCATATCGGTACCGACCGCCTGCCACAGGTAATCGCCAACATCCGCGACACCATCCTCAGCCACGGAGGCGAGGTTCATTTCGGCTCTCGTGTGACATCACTGATCTTAGCACCCGATGGCGAGGTGAAAGGCGTGGAAACTGCCGACGGGCTGGAGTACACTGGGCCTGTAATTTTAGCAACAGGCCACTCGGCCCGTGATATGTACCGCCAATTGGACGCTCAACGCATCCCCTTGGAGGCCAAAGGCTTGGCCGTGGGTGTAAGGTTGGAGCATCCCCAGCAGCTTGTTGACCGAATCATTTACCACAACCCCAACGGTCGCGGAAAATATCTTCCCCCGGCCGAGTATACAATGCTTACACGCGTGGACGGTCGGGGAGTGTACTCGTTTTGCATGTGCCCGGGAGGTTTTATCATTCCCTCGGCTTCGGGGCCCTATCAGCAGGCGGTCAACGGAATGTCGCCCTCCAATCGCGGCACAAAATGGGCTAATTCGGGGATGGTGGTGGAGGTGTTACCCGAGGATGTACCCGGAGACGATCCGTTGCGTATGCTTCAGATGCAGGAGAGCATCGAGCGGGCGTTTTATGAGGAATCGGACAAAAGCCAGAACGCTCCAGCGCAGCGCATGACCGACTTCGTCAACTCGCGCCCTTCCACCTCCCTGCCCGCGTCATCTTACGCTCCCGGCATCCACCCTGCGCGGATCGACCAATTACTACCCAAGGAAATCGCCACACGCCTGCAACAAGGTTTCCGCGATTTTGGCAAGAAGTACAAGGGATTCCTGTCGCCCGAGGCCACGCTGATTGGCTGCGAGACTCGCACGTCATCACCGGTGCGCATCACTCGCGACCCTGAGACACTGTCCCATCCCCAACACCCCGGCCTTTATCCCTGCGGCGAGGGTGCAGGCTATGCGGGTGGCATAGTCTCGGCGGCAATAGATGGGCAAAGGGTGGCTGCGGCTATAGCCGAAAGTATCAAGAAATGATCGTGGAGTGAAGAACTGGAGTGGGAGTCCAATGGAGAGTCGTGCGCGCGTGGGCGTTGGAGAAGGTGAGCGTGCGTGTCATGGTGCGCAATTTTCGGCTGTTGAGAGGGGCTTTGGACCCCATGAGGTCACCAATTTTGGCTAAGCGGTAGGCAAGCCAATAGGGTATGGACCGAGGCTCGGGTCGGCCTAATTCTCGCGCGATTATTTGTCCCAGCTCGGCGAACGAGGGATAGGTGTCGTCACATATATTATATATACCAGGGTTTTCAACCACCAAAGGGAATAATTGGGCAATGTCGGAAGCCATCAGCGCGCTTTTGCGGGCGTGTCCTCCGGCGATATGGACGTATCGGCCAGCGCGGATTCCCTGAATCATGGCTCTCAAGTTGCCCCGCGGGTTGCTCCCTACAATCAGGGCTGGGCGCAGGATACCCAAGGCGACATTGTGCTCCCGACACCATTGCTGAAGGAATTGCTCGGCTTGGATTTTGCTTTTAGCGTAAGGGATGGTCCCTGCTAACGGCGCGTCTTCAGTGATGTCCTTTCCCTCATCGCCCCCATAAACGGCCACCGAGCTGATATATACCAACGCTCGTGGCACCCCTACCCGCTCCAACGCATGGCAGAGGTTGATTGTGCCCTGTACGTTGACATCAAAGAATTGATTGGCCTGGCTGGCCGTGTAAGGGATATCGTGGGCTTTTCCCGCGGCGTGCATCACCAAGTCGAAGCGTGTAGTCAACGGTGGTTGCTCCTTGGAGAGATCCGTGGAGATGCCGTTCCCCTGGGAGCGACCCAAGGTTGTGATGGCGTATCTTTCCCGCAGGAGTGGGATGGTGTTTCGCCCCAGGAATCCCGAGGCACCGGTGAAAAGGAGGGTTTCCTTCTTCGCCAGGGATGATTGGCCTGATTGCCGGTCTTGGGGATTAGTTGCCAAGGTCGCTGAGGAATTTGATGCGTACCAGGCGTATCTCCTCTTCGGTGTAGTCGTCGCCGAGCTCGCGGATGGCAGTCTGCAGGTCGTCGGTTTCGGCCTCTCGGAAGTACTCGAAGATGTCGTGCTGGAGATCCTCGTCTACTACCTCGTTGATGAAATAGGAGATGTTGATTTTGGTGCCCGAGTAGACGATCGCCTCCACTTTGTCAAGGAGCTCGGAGAAGTCGAGGCCCTTTGATGCGGCCAGCTCGTCAAGGGCGATGCGGCGGTCGATGGCTTGGATGATTGAGAATTTGAGGTCGTTTTTGTTGGCGACTGAGCGCAAGCGCAGGTCCTCGGGACGCTCAATCTCGTTCTCCTCGACATGCTGCTTGATCACCTTGATAAACTCCTCGCCGTAGCGTTTCACCTTGCCGTCGCCCACGCCGGTGATGTTTTTAAGCTCTTCAAGGGTAATGGGATAAGTGGTGGCCATGGCCTCCAACGAGGGATCCTGGAACACGATATAAGGGGGTAGAGACAGCTTCTTGGCTATCTTTTTGCGCAAGTCCTTGAGGATTGCGAAAAGCTCGGGATCGACTGCCGAGGTGGCGCCACCCTTACCGGGGGCTTCCTCGTAGTCGTCATTAAACTCATTATCTTCCACGATGGTGAATGATTGGGGATTGTTGAGGAATTCTCGGCCACGCTGGGTGACAGAGATGATGCCATAGTTCTCGATTTCGCGGGCGAGATAGCCGGCGATGATGGCTTGACGCAGCACGGCGCCAAGGTAGCGGTCGGAAGCGTGGGAACAACAACCAAAGCAGTCAAGCTCGGTGTGCAGGTAGCTCTTTACCGTGGGAGTAGCCTTGCCGAGCATCACGTCGACGATATAGTCGGCTTTGAATTTTTCTTTCAGGGCGATGATAGTCTCGATGGCTGCGCAGAGGTCATCCTTGGCCTCGACGCGTTTCTTGGGGTGGAGACAGTTGTCGCAGTTGCCACAATTGTCGTCGGGAAACTCCTCGCCGAAGTAGTGGAGGAGCGATTTGCGGCGGCACACGGCGCTCTCGGCGTAGCTGGCCGTCTCAATCAGCAGTTGCTTGCCTATTTCCTGCTCGGCGATGGGCTTGCCCTGCATGAATTTCTCCATCTTCTGGAGGTCCTTGGCGGCGTAAAACGTCAAGCACTGACCCTCGCCACCGTCACGCCCGGCGCGCCCTGTCTCTTGGTAGTAACCCTCGAGCGATTTGGGCATGTCGTAGTGGATCACGTAGCGCACGTCGGGCTTGTCGATACCCATGCCGAAGGCGATGGTGGCCACGATGATGTCGACCTCCTCCATCAGAAACGCATCCTGATTCTTGGAGCGGGTGGCTGCATCCATGCCGGCGTGGTAGGGGAGCGCCTTGATGTTGTTGACCTGCAACAGCTGGGCCAACTCCTCCACCTTCTTGCGGCTCAGACAGTAGATAATGCCCGATTTACCCTCGTTGTTGAGGATGAAGCGGATGATCTCCTTGTCGATGTTGGCCGTCTTGGGGCGTACCTCATAGTAGAGGTTGGGACGGTTGAACGTCGATTTGTAAACCTTGGCGTTGGTCATGCCCAGGTTCTTCTGGATGTCGTGTTGCACCTTGGGAGTGGCGGTGGCCGTCAAGGCGATCACGGGGCGCTTGCCTATCTCGTTGATGATGGGACGGATGCGGCGGTACTCGGGACGGAAGTCGTGACCCCATTCCGAGATACAATGGGCCTCGTCGACAGCGTAGAAGGAGATGGGGATAGTTCTGAGAAACTCGATATTCTCCTCTTTGGTCAGCGACTCGGGAGCCACGTAGAGCAGCTTGGTCTTGCCGGAGGTGATATCGGCTTTCACCTGATCGATAGCGGCGCGGTTGAGCGACGAATTGAGGAAGTGGGCGATGTCGTCGGCCTCCGAGAAGTTGCGCATCGCGTCAACCTGATTCTTCATCAGGGCGATAAGCGGGGAGATGACGATAGCCGTGCCCTCCATCATTAGCGACGGTAGCTGGTAGCAGAGTGATTTGCCACCGCCCGTGGGCATGAGGACGAACACGTCGTCGCCTTCCAGCAGGGAGGTGATGATGGCTTCTTGGTTGCCTTTGAATTTCTCGAATCCAAAGTGGAGTTTCAATGCGTCGGTAAGCGCTTGCTGGTCAATCATGGGTGCAAATAGTGTCTATAAGGTTGGAGAGATGAGGTATGCTCTACTGATTTTTATGGTTAACGTTAATCGTATGGATTATTTGATTTGGTTATCCTCGAAGTGGGCTTTCTGGAGCTGCTTCTGGGCATAGTCGGCGGTGACTGTGAACTCCTTGATGTCCATCGAGGGGGCCTCGTACATCAAGTCAATCATAATCGACTCAACGATGGAGCGCAGGCCGCGTGCCCCGAGCTTGTATTCGATAGCTTTGTCTACTATGAGGTCGAGGGCGTCGTCGGCGAACGTCAGCTTCACGCCATCCATCTCAAAGAGCTTCTTATACTGGCGGGTGATGGCGTTCTTGGGCTCGGTGAGGATGGCTCGCAGGGCGTCGCGGTCGAGGGGATCGAGGTGGCACAGGATGGGCAATCGGCCGATGATCTCGGGAATTAGGCCGAATGATTTCAAGTCCTGAGGAGCGACGTACTGCAGGTAGTTGTCGCGCTGTATCTTCTGGCGTGCCGGGTCGGTGGAGTAGCCCACTACATGGGTGTTCAATCGGTGGGCGATCTTGCGCTCGATGCCGTCGAATGCGCCGCCGCAGATGAAGAGGATATTCTTGGTGTCGACCTCGATGAGTTTCTGCTCGGGGTGCTTGCGCCCTCCCTGGGGAGGCACGCTCACGATAGATCCCTCAAGCAGTTTCAACAGGCCTTGCTGCACGCCCTCGCCCGAGACGTCGCGGGTAATCGAGGGGTTGTCGCCTTTGCGGGCGATCTTGTCAATCTCGTCGATGAAGACGATACCTCGCTGGGCAGCCTCGACATCGTAATCCGAGGCTTGTAGCAGGCGGGTCAAGAGGCTTTCGATATCCTCGCCCACGTAACCTGCCTCGGTAAGGACTGTGGCATCGACGATAGCGAATGGCACTTTCAGCAGGCGGGCGATTGTCTTGGCCAGAAGGGTTTTTCCGGTGCCTGTGGGACCAACCATGATGATGTTGCTCTTCTCGATGTCGACATCATCCTCTAGGTGTTGCTGCAGGCGTTTGTAATGATTGTAGACGGCCACCGAGAGGTATTTCTTGGCGGAGTCCTGTCCCACCACGTATTGGTCAAGGAAATCGTTGATTTCCTTTGGGGTGGGAATCTTTTCCATAGCGAACGATTCCTTTTTACCCTTGCCGTGGGAATGGCCGGGGAGCTCGCCGAGCATCTCGTTGATGGAGGAGATGCATTCCACGCAGATGTACGTGCCGTCGCCCAGGGCCGAAGTGATCATGCCTTGCGACATGTCGGCGGGTCGGCCGCAGAACGAGCACGTGGGCTTGTGGGTAGATTTCTTAGCCATGGGATTGACTGATTGGTTAATTATCTTTTTTCCTTTAACGGATTATCTTAAAATCGCTGTAATGCAGTAACGCAGTAACGCTATAACGCCTCGCGAGGGAGACTCGTCGAGTGGGGCAGATTGGCGCCTTAGTGCTTGGCCTTGGAGAGGACGTCGTCGATCATGCCGTATTCCTTGGCCTCCTCGGCGGTCATCCAGTAGTCGCGGTCGGAATCGCGCTCCACCCGTTCGAGGCTCATGCCCGAGTGGTCGGCGATAATCTGGTACAGTTCCTTTTTCAGTTTGAGGATCTCGCGGGCGGTGATCTCGATGTCCGAGGCCTGACCTTGGGCGCCACCCATGGGCTGGTGGATCATCACGCGGGAGTGCTTAAGGGCGAAACGCTTGCCCTTGGTGCCGGAAACGAGCAGCACTGCGGCCATAGATGCGGCCATACCGGTGCAGATCGTGGCGACGTCGCTCGAGATGTACTGCATGGTGTCGTAGATACCGAGGCCAGCGTACACCGAGCCGCCAGGGGAGTTGATGTAGATCGACACGTCCTTACCGGGCTCAGCCGAGTCGAGGTAGAGCAGCTGGGCTTGGATAACGTTGGCGGTGTAGTCGTTGACGTCGGTGCCCAGGAAGATGATGCGATCCATCATCAGGCGCGAGAACACGTCCATCTGGGCTACGTTCAGCTGACGCTCCTCGATAATCGTGGGCGAGATGTAGCTGGAGGTGATGGCAGCGGAGGCTGCTTTGGAGTATTGGTCGAGGGCTAAACCGTTCATGCCGAGGTGCCCTGTGGCGAAGCGGCGGAAGTCGTTTTGAATGTTCATAATCCTTTTTCCTTAGTATTAACATTCAAAGATATAACATTTTTTACTCCCCAACAAATTTTTTCGACGATTTTTCACCTCAATTAAAAAAGCGTCCCCTCGCGAGGGACGCTTCTATACTTATTTTTCCGGGATTTCGTGATTTTCGGAAATTCCGGCATTTCCGGTACTTCTGATACTTTCGGCATTTCCGGCATTTCCGGCATTTCCGGGGATTACGCTTCCTTGGAGGGAGCGGCCTCCTCAACGAGCTTCTTGAAGTCGTCGAGCGACACTTCCTTCATATCCAAGGTGACGGAAGCCTTGATGATGTTGAACAGCTTCTGGTCGCTCACCTGCTCGATCAGGCGCTGACGGTAGTTCTTGTCGGCTACGATGTTCTTGGCGAAGTTGGTGATGGTGTCCTCGTCGACGTTGGTCATGCCGTATTGCGCGAACTGCTGTGCGGCAATCTGCTTGCCGATAGCGAGAAGGTCGGCCTCGGTGATCTGCATGTCGTGGGTGCGAGCGATGTGGTCGCGGATCATCTGCCAGCGCAGAGCGGGAATCATCGAGTCAAACTCGGCGTCCAATTTCTCGGCGGTCAGCTCGGGGTTGCGGGCTAGCATGAGTTTCTTCAAGAAGCCCTTGGGGATCTCAAATTCGCCAGCCTTCTTGGTGAAGTAGTTCTGAGCGTCGAGGCGGAAAAGTGTCTCGCTGTTGGGGGCGAGGCTCTGGGCGATCATCTGCTTGAGGGCATCGTTGTAAGCCTTCTCGTCCTTGATTTTGTCCTTGCCGAATACCTCGTCGTAGAACTCTTGGCCGTGCTCGGCCAATTTCAGGACGATGATCTCGGAGATCACCATCTGGAAGTCGTTGTGAAGGTCGGTGACGCGGTCCTTGTCGACGTGGAGCATGGAGGCGAGCTCGGGGATGTGGCCGTCGCAGGTCTTCCAGGGGTTGAACACCACCTTGTCGCCAAGTTTCTTGCCCATAAACAGGTCGGTCTGCTCCTTGCTCTTGAAGTACATGGGGCCCACGATGCCATCGACCACCTGGATGGCGTCGTCACCTTCCTTGACGGTACCGTCCTCGTTGAGCTCCATGATAGCGCCCTTGACCAATGCCTTTGCGTCAACCTCCTCACCGGGAACCTGTGCGCCGAAACGCTCGCGCAGCTGGGTGTCCTGCTCCTTGAGCATGTCGTCGGATACCTTGATAGTGTAGAAGGGAAGGTGCTCGCTCTTGTCGAGGGTGATGTCGATGTTGGGAAGCAAGCCGATCTCGAATTGGAAAGAATAGTCCTTGTCGTCCATGTTGATCTCTTTGACCTCCACGGGCAGGGGCTGGCCAAGGATCTCGAGCTTGTTGTCCTCGATGTATTTGAAAGCGGCCTCGGCAGCCTCGTGGTTGAGCACCTCGCTCTTGACCTGGCGGCCGAAACGGCGGCGCAGCTGGTCGACGGGCACGTGGCCGGGACGGAATCCGGGGATTTTGTGGGTGCGGCCGATCTCCTTGAGGTCGCTGTTCACTTTGTCTTTGTAGTCGCTCTCTTCGATGTTGACGTTGAGGATTGCGGTAACGTCGTCGAGTTTCTCAAGTGTTACGTTCATTTTATCGTGGTTGATTTGGTATGATACACATTATTATATATACGTCCGAGATGCGATGAATGTTTTGCACGTAGGGCGTAACAGAGTGCAAAATTAACCTAAAAATTCCAACTCGCCAAATTTCGGTCGATTCTCGCCGCGAAATCGGTTGTGTTTCACCGAAAAATGCTTAACTTTGTCGGTCGAAAACCAAGTCAACGTCACGTGAAGAAGATTACATTGATATTAGGTGCCCTTGCGGCAATAGCTTTCGCCCAAACCCGCAACAACATAGCCGAAGAGGTGGCATGGGAGGTGGGCGACCAGCTTATCTACAAATCAGATATCGAAAGCGCCTATCAGGACCTGCAACGCTCGCAAACCAAGCTCAACGGCGACCCCTATTGCGTCATCCCCGAGCGTCTGGCAATCGAGAAGTTGTTCCTCCACCAAGCCGACTTGGACACCGTGGAAGTGCCCGAATCGCGTATCAGCGCACAGGTGGAATCGCAAATCAACTACTATATCGCCTCCATCGGCTCCCGCGAGAAGGTAGAGACCTACTTCGGCTCCACCATCCCCGAGATGCGCGAGAAGATGCGCGAGCAGCTCACCACCCAGCTCCGTATCGAGGAGGTGCAGCGCAACCTCACCAAGGATATCAAGACCACCCCGAGCGACGTGCGCCGCTATTTCGACGCCCTGCCCAAGGATTCCATTCCCTACGTCCCCATGCAGGTGGAGGTGCAGATTATCTCCATCAACCCCAAGATACGTCCCGAGGAGATCGACTACGTGAAGGCCAAGCTTCGCGAGATCTCGGAAAACGTCAACTCGGGCAAGGAGACTTTCTCTTGGAACGCCATCCGATGGTCGGAGGACCCCAGCAGCTCCCGTGGCGGCGAGCTCGGCTTCATGTCGAAATCCCAATTGGTGCCTGAATACGCCGCCGTGGCTTTCAACCTGCCCGACGCGTCAAAGGTTTCACGCATCGTCGAGACCCAATACGGCTTCCACATCATCCAGCTTATCGAGAAGCGCGGCGACCGCATCAACACCCGCCATATCCTGCTCAAGCCCAAGGTGAAAGAGGAGGACCTGATAGAGGCTATCAACCGCCTCGACACCCTGCAAAACGACATCGTGGTCAACAAGGCTTTCACATTTGAGGAGGCCGCTCCCTACCTGTCGCAGGACAAGGATACCCGCAACTCCCGCGGACAGATGGTGAACCAGCGCACCGGCACCTCCCGATTCGAGATGTCGCAGCTTCCCCAGGAGATCGCCAAGGTGGTCGACACCCTGAAAGTGGGCGAGGTATCCCGCGCGTTCATCATGACCGACCCTACCACCTACCGCGAGAAGGTGGCCATCGTCAAGCTTTCCAACCGCATCGAGCCTCACCAAGCCAACCTGGCCGACGACTACCAGATGATCAAGGGGATGTACGAGAGCGCCCAGAAGTACGAGATCCTCAAGGAGTGGCTCGAAAAGAAAATCAACGAGACCTACATCCGCATCGAGGACGGCTGGCGCGACTGCGACTTCGAGCACAACTGGATGAAGAATTAAGCGATGAACTCACGCCGAGGCAACACCCGTGGAAGGGGGACGGTCATCACGGCTGTCGCCCTTTTGGCCATGTCGATGCTCGGCGCGCCGCAGTCCAACAAGCCTGACAACGACCCCATCCGCCCCACTATCCCCACCGCCAACCGCTACCAGCAGGGCAAGGTGTTCTTGGAGCGAGCCGACGAGCTACGGGCCGTGGAGAACACGGGCTACCAATTGGTTGTGGGCAACGTGGAGTTTCGCAAGGGCGACATGTTCATGTACTGCGACAGTGCCCATTTCTATGACGCCACCGAGTCACTTGAAGCCTTCGGCAACGTGAGGATGGAGCAAGGCGACACGCTGTTCGTGTACGCCGACATACTCAATTACGACGGTCAATTGGAGCTAGCCGAGCTGTTCGCCGACCCCGGCAAGAAGGTGCGCCTGATCAACCGCGACGTGATGCTGCAGACCGACGTGTTCAACTACGACCTCGGCATCAACCTCGGATACTACAAGGTGGGAGGCGTGCTCACCGACAAGGAGAACCGCCTGGAGTCGATCGAGGGCGAGTATTCACCATCGTCAAAGGACGCCAACTTTTACGGCCACGTACACCTCAACTCGCGCAACGAGAAGGACACGCTCGATATATACACCGACACGTTGCTGTACAACACCGACACACACATCGCCGAGCTCGTGTGCCCCTCGGAGATTGTCAATGCCGAGGGCACCATCTTCACCTCCAACGGCACCTACAACACCCTCACCGATATCGCCGACCTTTACGACCGCTCATTGGTGGTGACTCGCACCGACCGCACACTCACTGGCGACACCCTCTTTTACGACCGCAAGAAAGGTTATGGAGAGGCGTTCGGCAACATGATCCTGGTTGACTCGGTAAAGAAACTTACCCTTACGGGCGACTACGGATTCTACAACGAATTAACCGACAGCGCTTTCGTCACAGGGCGTGCCTTGGCCAAGGAATACTCCCAAAAGGACACGCTCTACATCCACGCCGACACCCTGCGTGCCTTCCGTCGCATACAGCCCAAGATGGTGGAAACCCCCAAGACAAGCCCCCAAACAGAAGGCCCCCAAACAGAAGGCCCCCAAACCCCCGCAGCGGGGGCTTCCCAGGATAGTGTACAGGCGTCCGCGGAAGCCCTGGGGGGGCCGGCCTTGGACGGCCATTCTAAACTTATTACCGATTCTCTCGAAATTCCTGTGATTCCCGAAATTCCCGTGATTCCCGAGATTCCTGACACCCTAACAAACCAGGTGGATTCCATCGCTATTTCGGTAGATTCCATCGCTATCTCGGTGAATTCCATCGCCATCCCCATGGATTCTGTGTCGGCGGCAATCGGTGCAGAGCTGGCACTGCCTGAGATTACCCATGAGATAGGGGAAGCCCCGGTTACCACCGTCGTGACTGAAAACGACACCATCAACCTGCTGATTGCCAATCCAAGCGTGCGATTCTACCGTGTCGACCTGCAAGGCTTGTGCGACTCGCTCACAGCCGTGGGCAACGACTCACTGATATACATGGACATCCACCCGATCGTGTGGAGCGGCGACCGCCAGATTTTCGGCAACCGTATACTCGTCCACCTCAACGACTCCACGGTCGATTGGGCGCATCTGCCTGAGTTTGGATTCATGGCCGAGCTGATCGAGGATCCCTTCTACAACCAGTTGAGCGGCAAGGAGATGAAAGCCTACTTCGAGAACCAAAATATCAAGCACCTCGACGTGTCGGGCAACGTGCAGGCCATCTTCCTCCCCCAGGAGAACGACTCCACATACAACAAGATAGTGAACGTGGAAAGCTCCTTCCTCGCTGCCGATTTTGTCGACCGCAAGATCGACCGCATGAAGCTTTGGCCCGAGACCTCAGGCACCACCACCCCGCTCTATCTGGCCAAGCGCTCGCTATACTACCTGCCGCAGTTCAAGTGGTACGAGGCGTTGCGACCCAAGGACCCGATGGATGTGTTCAACTACCCCGAGGGGATGGCCGAACTGATGGCCACGCCCGACCCCCTCACCCGTCGCCGCAAAACCAATTAAGTATCTTTTGTGTGGGAACCATTATGCTGCGTGAGGCGTTTTAATTAGAAAACCCTAAAACGCAATTATTATGGACTACAAAGATGTGATAACCTCGGCTCCGCGAGTATTGGTGGAATTTTACGCGAGCTGGTGCCCCCACTGCCAGCGCATGATGCCTGTGGTGGAGCAAGTGAAAGAGCAGGTAAAAGGCAAGGTGGACATTTACCAATTCGACATCGACAAGCAGGAGGCTTTGGCCGACCAAGAGCGCGTCGAGAGTATCCCCACGTTCATTCTCTACAAGGACGGCAAGGAGGTGTGGCGCGACTCAGGCGAGATCACAGCCGAAGCCCTGTGGACCAGGATAACCTCATAGTGGTTAGTGGTTAATGGTTAGTGGTTAGTGGTTAGTGGTTAGTAGCGGCCTTGCCCCTTTCCTCCTTTAATCCTTCCCTCCTTTAATCCTTCCCTCCTTTTAAAATTTAAAGGATAAAAGGATTTGCGTAGCTTAGGGGAATTGCGTAATTTTGTGGCATGACACTACGCAAACACATTTTCCCTATAGCCGCGGCGTTCCTGCTAGGCTCCTGCGGCCACTCAGCCGACCAAGACGGGCTTGGCCACCATCACCACGACCACGGGCATGAGGCGGGCGAGATGACCACCGAAATCTCCCTGTGCCCCGAGACGGCTGCCCGATTTGGTGTCGTCACCGAGACCATCCAGCCACGCCCCTTCTCCCCGGCCTTGAAAGTGTCGGGCGAGATCACCTCGTCATCTTCCTCCCAAGGCACCGCCTCGGCTCGCTCCACAGGCGTGATTACCTTATCTAAAGGCATAGAATTGGGCGCTACCGTTCACCAAGGGCAAGCCATAGCCTCCATCAACGGCAAAGGTATGGCAGGTGGTGACGCCAATGCCCAAGCCAAAGCCGCCATGGACGCGGCACGCCGAGAGTTGGACCGCCTTGAGCCTCTCTACAAGGAGGGAATCGTGAGCGCCCGCGACTATAACGCCTCAGTAGCCGCTTACGATCAAGCCTGCGCAAGCTACAGCGGAAGCGCCTCAGGAAGCGGTGTGACAGCCCCGGTTTCAGGCGTGATCACCGACCTGTTGGTCAAGACGGGTCAAGTGGTGAACGCTGGCGACCCTATCGCCGTGATTTCCCAAGGCAATGGCCAGTTGACCCTTCGTGCCGACGTTCCCGCACGCCATCGCAATATGCTTGTAACCATTACTGGCACCAATGTGGTGGAGCCACAATCAGGTGTCACCGTCACTGCTGGCCGTATGCTCTCCAATGCCTCTACCACCCCCGCTCAGGGCGGCTATATCCCTGTTCATTTCACATTTAACGGCCAAGGGGCCATCCCCGCAGGCACATTCGTTGACGTTTACCTGCTGGGAAGCACCCGCGACGCTCTTACTGTGCCCATGGCGGCCATCACCGAGCAGAATGGCGAATTTTACGTTTATCGCCAAATCGACGAGGACTGCTACGAGAAAATGCTGGTAACCCCGGGAGCCTCCGATGGCGAGCGGGTGGAGATAGCCTCGGGCGTGAAGCCGGGGATGACCATCGTCATCAAGGGAGCCACAGTGATAAAATTGGCCGAGAGCTCGGCGGCGGTACCTGAGGGACATTCGCATAACCACTAATTTTCCAATTAATGATTTAAGGCTTAAAATCCCTAATTCAGCCATTACGCCAAATGCTCAATCGGATAATTAAATTTTCGCTAAATAATCGCGTGGTCACGCTGGTGTTCGCCGGGGCGCTGCTCATCGCGGGCATGATCGCCCTGTTGCGCACCGAGGTGGACATCTTCCCCGACCTGAACGCTCCCACGGTGGTGGTGATGACCGAGGCTCCGGGATTGGCTCCCGAGGAAGTGGAAAAGCTTGTCACCTACCCCATTGAGACCGTGATGAACGGGGCCACGGGCGTGAGGCGCGTGCGCTCGTCGTCGGCCACGGGTTTCTCGGTGGTGTGGGTGGAATTTGACTGGGACACAGAGATTTACCACGCTCGCCAAACGGTTTCCGAGAAGCTGTCGTTGGTTACTGAGAAGCTGCCACAGGGCGTGGGGGAGCCTACGCTGGGCCCCCAATCCTCCATCCTGGGGGAGATGATGATTATCGCCTTGACGTCCGACAGCACATCCCTGCGCGACCTTCGCACGCTGGCCGATCGCGTCGTTAGTCCCCGTCTGCTGTCGATGGGTGGCATCTCGCAAGTGTCGGTAATCGGTGGTGACGTGAAGGAGTACCAGATACTGCTCCACCCCGACCGCATGCGCCAGCTTGGCGTGACCCTTCAAGAGACCTTGGACGCCGCCGAGGGGGTGAACACCAACGCCTCAGGCTCCGTCCTCTACCAATACGGCAACGAATACTTGGTGAAGGCCGATGTCAACACCCGCTCCTTGGACGAGGTAGGCGCATCGGTGATCAAGACCCAAGACAACGGCACTCCCGTGACGCTTGCCGACGTTGCCACCATCACCAAGGGGAGCCAATCGCCCCGCTTGGGTGTCGCCTCCCATGAGGCCAAGCCAGCCGTGCTTATCACCGTCACCAAGCAACCCGCCGTGGGCACCATCGACCTCACCCAGAAGATTGACCAATCGCTGGCCGACCTTGCCCCTACCCTCACCGGCGACGTGACCATCTCCTCCGACATCTTCCGCCAGGCCGACTTCATCGACCGTTCCATTTCCAACCTACAGACATCGCTATTCGAGGGCGCTCTGATGGTGATTGTGGTGTTGTTCTTCTTCCTGATGAACCTGCGCACGACGCTTATCTCGCTGATAGCCTTGCCGTTGTCGATTATCATCACGGTGCTTTTGCTCCATGTGATGGGATTCACAATCAACACGATGAGTCTCGGTGGCATAGCCATCGCAATCGGCTCGTTGGTGGACGACGCCATCGTGGACGTGGAGAATGTGTACAAAAGGCTACGCCGCAACGCCCCGCTGCCGCCAAAAGAGCGACAGAGCGTGCTGTCGGTCGTGTATAGAGCCTCCACGGAGGTGAGAATGCCCATCTTCAACTCGTCGCTGATCATCATCGCCAGCTTCCTGCCGCTGTTCTTCTTGTCGGGCATGGAGGGGCGGATGCTGATACCCCTGGGAGTGTCGTTTATCGTGGCATTGCTCGCCTCAACCATTGTGGCGTTGACGATCACCCCTATCCTTTGCTCCTATCTGATGGGTAGCGAGAAGGCGTTGAGGGCGTTCAGCAAGGAGCCGTGGGTGGGACGGCATTTGTCGGCGTTCTATAAGAAGGTGCTGGAGAAGTTGGCGTTCCCCCATAGTAAGCTGTTGATTTGGATCACCGCGGCGCTGTTCTTGTCGGCCATGGGCCTGCTGTTCACCTTGGGACGTGGGTTCTTGCCGGCATTCAACGAGGGTTCGTTCACCATCAACGTGTCCACCCTGCCTGGCATATCCTTGGAGGAGAACGACCACGTGGGGCGGGTGGCTGAGGAGCTGATTTTGTCGGTTCCCGAGGTCAAGACCGTAGCCCGCAAGACTGGTCGCGCCGAATTGGATGAGCACTCGCTGGGCGTGAACGTGAGCGAGATCGAGGCTCCCTACCACCTTGACGGCCGTTCCCGTGGGGAGGTCGTGAAGGAATTGAGAGAGAAACTCGCCACCATCCCCGGGGCCAACATCGAGATTGGCCAACCCATATCCCATCGCCTGGACGCAATGCTTTCGGGCACCGAGGCACAGATAGCCATCAAGTTGTTTGGTCCCGACCTTGGCACCCTTATTCGTCTTGGCAACCAAATACGCGGCAAGATACAGGGCGTGGAGGGCGTTGTTGACGCCAACATCGAGCAGCAAATAGAGCGACCGCAGCTCGACATACGTCCCCGCCGCGAGATTCTCGCCCGATACGGAGTGACAATCCAGCAATTCACCCAAGCGGTGAACGTGGCGCTGGCCTCCAAGGAGGTGTCACAGCTCTACGAGGACGGTTTCCCCGTGTCGCTTGTGGTGAAGGTTGACGACGCCCACTCGGGGAGCGTGGAGGGCATTTCCTCGCTGATGATCGACACCCCGCGGGGACCTGTCCAACTGAGCGACGTGGCCGACGTGGTGGTTTCCTCGGGTCCCAACACCATCAACCGCGAGAATGTGTCCCGCCGCATCGTCATCTCGGCCAACGTCGAGGGACGTGACCTACGCTCCACCGTCAACGAAATCCAGCATGAGATAGCCGAATTGGACATCCCCTCGGGCTATTACGTGGAATATGGAGGCCAATTCGAGAGCGAGGCGAGGGCTTCACGCACGTTGCTGTGGGCTTCGCTCGGAGCGTTGGTGATTATCTTCCTGTTGCTCTACCATGAGTTCCAACGCATTGATTTGGCGTTGATTATCTTGGTGAACATGCCTCTGGCGATGATTGGTGGCGTGTGGTTGCTGGCCTTGACCGGTTCGGAGCTCAACATCCCCGCGATTATCGGTTTCATCTCCCTCCTTGGCATCTCCACCCGCAACGGTATGCTGTTGATTAACCGTTATATTGCTCTTGCGCAAGCCGCTGAGGCTCAGGAGGGTAAAGGAACCGTGCTCAACCCCGACCGACTGCGCCGCCTTATCCTGCAAGGCTCGCTCGACCGTCTCAACCCCATCATTATGACGGCCTTGACCTCGGCCTTGGCACTGTTGCCGTTGGCTCTGCGGGGCGGCCAACCCGGCAACGAGATTCAAGCCCCATTGGCTATCGTGATACTTGGCGGACTGATCACCTCGACGTTGCTTAACCTGCTGATCGTGCCTGTGATTTTCTATATGTGCAACCGTAATAAGTTGAGTAAATGAGAGTTGTGTACTTTTTATTGGCTTTGGCGGTGCCCGCTTGCGCTTGGGCGTGGGATAATGCCACAGTAACCGATATATTGCGTCAATCTCCCGAATTTCAAGCGATTGATGCTCAATATGAGGCCGAGATCGCCAACGTGGGCACCATCAACCGATTGCCCGACCCCGAGGTGGAATTTGAGTACAAGTGGGGAAACAAAGCCGAGGCTGGGCATAAGCTCGACCTAGGCGTAACCCAATCTTTTGACTGGCCGGGAGTATACGTCGCCCGCAAGAAAGAAGCTGACGCTCTGCGAGTTGTGGCCGATTGCCAGCAACAGGCTCGCCTGCAAGAAATGCGCCTGCAAATCTCCCAATTGCTTGTGGAGCTCACCTACCAAAACCGCCAGCTCGCCCTTCTGGATTCCATCGCCGCCACTTACGACGATCTGCACCAAGCCTACCAGCGTGGACGCGAATCGGGACACACCACCCTGCTCGACCTCAAGAAGATAGAATTGGAGCAACTCAACTTGCGCCGCGAGGTGATCGAGGCTCACAACGCCCGCGAGGAAGCCTTTGCCTCCTTGCAGGAAATATCACCCGATTACGACTGGAGAGCCCTGGCCTCCACAACCGAATACCCTGCGGCAGTGCCCTTGGATGACGACTGTTTGGCCATCTATATGGAGCCAGCCCTGAGACAGTACGGCGAGTTGGCGGTGAAAGGCAGTGAAACCTCCCTCGCCATGGCCCGACTGAAAGTGGAGCAACGCTCCGCCCTCCCCTCGTGGAGCCTCGGCTACCGCTACGCCAACGAGGACGGCTTCAGCTTCAACGGAGTGGCCGTGGGCGTAAGTGTGCCTGTATGGTCGTCCCGCTCCAAGGTGAAGGCGGCCAAAGCCCAACTTGCGGCAAACGAATTGGCCCTCACCGCTGCCAAGGAGCAATTGGCCGAGCGCATCAGCCGTACGTTCTTCCGTGCCCAGCAACTCAGCCGCGACTGCGAGCAGTACCGCACGACGCTCTACTCCTCCGACCTTCCACGGCTACTGCGCATGGCCCTTGACGGAGGCGAAATGACCCTCTTGGACTACCTCCAGGAATCGGCCTACTTCCTCCAAGCCCACCAGCAGCTCCTCACCCTCGAGCGCGACCTCGCCCTCACCCTCTCCACCCTCCTCCTCTGGTGATATGGTTAAAGGGCAGTAGCGGCTACGCACCCTTGGCGCCCAGGATCCGCAGACGCTAACGGAGCCGTCAACCCTTTGGACTCTTAATTTGTTGTTTTAGGAAATTGGTGTACCTTTGCGTTAGCCAGATTAGCTGTCTCACTTCACGAAATATCTTAGCTTATGTTCACGCGATTATATGTTATGGTTGTGGCCGTGGTGATGGGGGTGGTCGCTTGGGCGGCTCCCAATTGCGGCAAAGGGGCCATCGTGGGTTGCTGGGTGGCCGATGTCGCTACAGGCAATGTCCTCGAGCAATCCAACGCCGCTGTGGCCTTCACCCCCGCCAGCACCCTCAAAACCCTCACCTGCGCCTCAGCCATGCGCACGCTCGGCACAAATTGGCGCTGGCGCACCCCCATCGCTTTCGTAGGCTCCAAAACCGAAGGAACGGTGGTGATCAACGCCTCAGGCGACCCAACGCTCGACAGCCGTTTCCTGTTGCAAAAGCCCGGTTTCGCCGACACTATCGCCACCACCGTCAAGGCGCTGGGATGGAAGAAGGTGGCCGTCACCGTCCGCGACAGCCACTTTACCCCCACGGGTCCCCTACCCCAATGGATGATCGAGGACGTGCCGTGGGACTTCGGAGCGGCGTTCCAAGGTTTCAACTATTACGACAACCTGCTCACACTCAACCTCAAAACGCTGAAAATCTCCCAACCTGCCAACTATTTCTCCATTCTGCGCCAACCCTCCGACCAAGATTTCGACCTGTGGCGTGACCCGATGGCCTGCACTCTTATCGTCAAAGGGAAATTACCCGGCAAGGCTTCCATAGACGTGTCCAACCCCAAGCCCCAGCAGCTATTCTGCAACATCTTGAAACATAAGACTAAGCTCCCTACAACCCTGCACTTTGGAGCGAGCCAGGGCGACACGCTGAAGAAAATCTTGTGGCAATCACCCGCCCTGAGCGAGGTGTGCCGCTCGTTGTTGAAGCGTAGCGACAACCTGATGGCCGACGCCACCCTGCGCGCCCTCTCCCAAGGGTCGCTCTCCGAGGCCCTCGACCGAGAATTGAAGATGTGGCCCGACCTTGGCGTATGCCGCATTCAGGACGGCAGCGGACTCATACGCAGTAACTGCGTCACCCCTCAGGGCTTGGGCAAGGTGTTGCTACAGATGGCCTCCAATTCGGCCTTTGTCGAAGTGATGCCGGTGGCCAACTCACTGATGCGCGACTACCCGGCGGCCAAGCAGAAGCGTTGCCTGCTGAAAAGCGGCTCCATGACTGGCGTGCGCTGCTACGCGGGTTATATCCTCGACGCCAAGGGGAAGCCCAAGAAGGTAGTGGTGGTGATGGTGAACAGCGCCCTCGCCTCCTCTTCCGACCTGCGCAAATCCCTCGCCTCCTGGGTCAACACCCTCCTGTAGCGTCCACGCAGCCCAGGCGCCCCGGCTCTTGGACGGCCCATCATCAACTAGAGGCAATCTCCCACTTAAGGCACAGAAGGCACAGATTTTGTGTTTTTCGCGATTTCTGCGGAAGTCTCTTTAGTTATCCCCAAGGTCAGGGGAGATGCGGCGCGAGAGGAAGGCGCAAGTGACGATAAGCGCTGTTAGCAGCAGGAAGGCGATAGCCGTGGAGTGAAGGATGTTGCCCAATCCCACCAAAGGCGATACGATGGCTCCGAACACGTACCCCGCGATGCCCAGAATGGATGATGCCTCACCCGCTTGGTTGCGTCCCTCGTTCATCGACAGCGTGTTGGTGACTGTGAAGATAAATCCCAAGCCAAAGAGGATAATGCACATAAACACCTCAAACAGCAGAAAACTCTTCACGTGCCAAAGGGCGATTGCCTGTCCCACAACGCCTACAACCAAGATGATCGTGCCTACCCAAGCCCCTCGCTTCAGGGGCTTGAACTTCATCGCCAGCATCGACGCGACCATGATGAACAGCGAGTTGAAGCCGATTATCAGTCCATATTGGGTCTGCGTCAATCCATAATGGGTCTCCAGGATGAACGGAGCGGCCGAGATGTAGGCGAACAGCAACCCTAGCGATATCCCCTTGTAGGCCACATGCACCATAAATGGCCAATTCTTCAGCAACGTAGTGTAGGCGGCGAACGAATGCCAATAGCTACCCTTGCTGCGACAGTCCTTGGGCAAAGTTTCCCGCATAAACGGCGTAAGAATCAGCACAATGGCCGCAAACGCCGACAATACCACGAAAATTCCTTTCCATCCGTAGGCGTCGGCCGTCACTCCACCCAGCACCGGGGCGGCAGCGGGAGCCATGCCGTTGACAGCACCGATTATGGCCATGATTTTTGCCAATTGTCGCCCCTGAAAGCGGTCGGCAGGCATCGAGCGCCCAAGCAGGTATCCGCCCGAGGCTCCAATCCCTTGGATCAGACGGCACCATATAAAGAACGTGATCGTGGGGGAGAAGATGCTTATCACGGCACCCAAGATGAACACAATAAGCGAGCCTATCAACACAGGTTTGCGCCCAATACGGTCGCTCAGAGGACCTAGAAACAATTGGCCCACAGCCAAGCCGATCATGCCCGTGGTCAACCCCATCTGCGCCGTTGACACCGTCACGTGGAAAAATCGGCACATGGCTGGCAACGCCGGGGTAAACATGTCGTTGACAAACGACCCCAATGCGCTGATCAGCACCACGAACGTCACAAACACCCACAACGCCCTGTAAGGCTTGCCGTAGGCCGCTGTCGGCGAGGGTGTCGGCGAGGGAGTAGGTTGTTGTTTAGGCATCTCGGTGGGTTGAAACTTTCTTAATATAACACCCAAAACGCCTTTTTGTGCGGAAAATAAAAAGAATCCCCGGATGTTACACCCAGGGATTCCAATAAATCAGCTATTATACTTGATCACTAATAACTAGGACCTAATACTTAGTAAAGGATTTTTGAAACGTTGCTGCCTTGGCGACGGATAAGGAGCTGGCCAGCGGTGGGGTTGGTGACACGGAGACCCTGGAGGTTGTAGTACTCAACAGGAGCGTTCGCATTGCCGTCAACAATGATATCGCTCACGCCATTGCTACCGTCGGTAGTCGTCACCTTGATGTAGTTGAGGCGGATTTGAGCGCTTGCTACAGCTTGGATAGCCTGGTTCTTGGCAACCTCACCCGCCCAAGTAATCATATTCTTTTCCTTGTCGAGAACGCATGCCTCGCTGGCGGCAACATATTGCTCAGTTGTGGAGTCATAGAGGTTGACAGTGATCGACTGCACGTAGCTCTGGGCGGTGGTGTTCAGCTCGATACCGAGAATTGTATAACCTGTGTGAGGCGTAACAGTGAAGGTCTGGCTCTTGTACCAACGGAGTCCGTCGGCGAACACACATGAATAAGAACCACCATTTACATATTGGAACTGCAGGTCACAAGTGGAACCTTCGAAAGTCTTGCCAACGCAGTTGAGAGTAGCCGAAGAACCGCCCGACGAGGGAAGATCTGCAGTGGGATCTTGGTTGGTAATAGTTACACCCTCAACATCGGTGCAGCTTGCGGAAACGAACACGTCGGAAACAGCCGTTACCACGGTATAGGCAGCGGTGACTACGTTGCTATCGTCAAGACCGGTCTTGGTGGCATAGCCCTCAATCACGACGTCCTGGGTAACGGTGTAGGTGAAGGGGAAATCAGCGGTCAACACCTCGCCATCGTCAATAGTGTAAACGAAGGTAGCTCCTTCGGTCTTGCAGGAAACAGTAACTACTGTGCCAGAAGCGACATCACCCGAGCCTGGAGTGAATACGGGGTCGGCGCATTGCGAAACCACGGGAGCGTCGGTTGCCTCGTAAGCGGTGGGGTAGAACTGAACATTGGTGGAAGATCCATTGTTATAGTAACTTACAATGCCAGTTACGTTATACCAACCAGCCTCTTCGGCATCGAGAGTAAAGTTGTTGTAGAAGGTTACTTCGGTATCTTCACAAGTTCCAGTGAAGTTTGAGCGGCTATCGGGGGTAGCCTCGGTAAACTGCACTTGCTTCAACTGAGCGTAGTAACACTGATAGTCGCCAGTGAGTTGGGCAACTGTGAGCACGACGGGAGCGGGAATAGTACCACCGTCAACAGCGGCATCGGGGGTCTCCTTAGGGCAAATCTCGTAAGTGCCATTGTAATAGGTAATAACAGCGGTGTAGCCACCCTTGATGATTTGGCCAGCGGTAGCGGTGTAACCATAAAGGTAGAACAAGGCATAGCCTCCTTGCCCGTCGGCTACATACAGGTTGTTGTTACGAGCTGCGGTGACAACGAGGTCGAAGTCTAGCAAAAATTCATCGGTTGAGCCACTTGCGGGCTTGCCCACCTTGGAGTAAATATCAGCAATAGAGGTAGCTGTTTGGATGCTCTTGATCACATACTCGGCCGAGTTGGTGGAGGTTACGTTATCAAGGGTTGCGCGAGCGTAGAGGATGCACGACTCTGTTACTGGGACCTTGTCGGTGTAAGCCTGCCAATTTTCATTATCAAGAGAATATTCCAAAGTTGCGCCTGCAGTAGAGCAAGTTATCTCTACATTCTGCGCCTCGTGATATGTGCCAGCAACGGGGTCAAACTGGGGCTTAGCAACGGTAATCGAGCTGCCGTCGTTGTAGGTAACCGAGATTTTATTGAAATAGTAAGCCTTGCCTGTAGTGTTGCAAGTCCAGGAGATTACGATTTCACCAGCTTGGGGAGTGGTAGGGATGAAAGAGTAATCTGTTGCTGTGGCGTTTGTGGTTTTAGCGTCACCATATTGCACGCCATTTACCGTTACAGTGACTGTAGCATTGGCGCTAGACGCACACGAGGTGTTAACCACCACCTCCTCGATGATTTTGTTCTCAAAGCTTGAGGAAGTAAGGGTAAAAGCAGTAGCATAGTTCTTTGAAGAGCCTACTTGCTGGCCCTTCGTGCCATCGTTGCCGAAATAGGTTTTGGAATCGTCGGCCCAAGTCACTTGGAGGTCCCAGTTGGCAGTCTCCTCCGTATCCGCATCGGTCAAGGTTTGCACGCCCGCGGCGCTCCACGTCTTAGAAGTGCTTGCCCACGTCCAAGTGGTGGATGCTGAGGCGGTTAAGCCTAGGGACAGCAATCCCAAGCATGTGAGTAAAAGTTTCTTCATAATTTTACAGGTGTTTAGTTGATTGATTATTTAGTTTACTGATGAATTTAATTCGCTATCTGTGATAAGGCGCATTGCCCACGTTTGCCAAAGGTCGGCATTTATTCTTAAATGTTAACGAAATCTATCGTTAAAAATCGTAAAATGCAATACTATCCCGTTTTTTGCGTTTATAGGGAAGAATGAATCTGAAGCGAATAATGATAGCCGGCGCGGTGTCGGCCATCGCCACATCGGCGGTGGCGCAGGACGGCACGACCGCCTACGATTTCCTGAATATCACCTCCTCGAGCCGCATCTACGGCTTGGGCGGGGTAAACATAACCACCGTCGAGGACGATATCGCCACGACCGACCAAAACCCGGCCCTCCTGGGCCCCGAGATGTCGATGCAAACCAACATTAGCTATATGCGCTACGTGGGCGAGTCAAACTTCGCGGGCGTGCATTTCGCCCACTCGGCCGGCGAGCGTGCCGCTTGGGGCGTGGGTGTTCAATATATGGGCTACGGCGACATGAAGGCAGCCGATGAGTACGGCAACGTCAACGGCACATTCTCCCCCAAGGACGTCATCGTCAACGGCAAATACTCCCACGACATCACCGACCGACTGCGTGGCGGCATCAACCTAAAGTGGATCTACTCCTCCTACGAGCAATACACGGCCATGGCATTGGGCACCGACCTGGGCATCAACTATTACGACGACGAGCGCGACCTGTCGCTGTCGGTAGTGGTGGCCAACGCCGGCGGCCAGATCAAGCGATTCGACAACACCTACGAGCGCTTGCCGTTCGACATTCGGTTGGGCTGGTCGCAATCGTTCGGCACCGTGCCTATCCGATTCTCCATTACCGCATGGAACCTCACCAAATGGCATCTCCCCTATTACGACGGTGGCGACGGCACTGAGGCCGAGGCCCCGGGGACAAAGGATTCGTTCGGGTCCAACCTGTTCCGCCACTTGGTGTTTGGCGCCGACTGGACACCCAACGACCGCATGTATCTCGCCCTTGGCTACAATTATAAGACGCGCACCGACATGAACACCTACTCCCGCTCGTTCATCTCAGGATTCTCCTTGGCCGCCGGCTTGAACGTGAGGAAATTCGCCGTGGGCATCGCCTTGGCACAGCCCCACACGGGCGCCACCACCTTCATGCTCAACCTCAACCTCAACCTCGGCGACATCATCCACTAACCACCAACCACTATCCATTAACCATTAACCATTAACCATTAACCATTAACCACTAACCACTATTTTGCGGTTACGGGGATTTTCGCTAACTTCGCGGTCAAATATTCAGAAACCCCACACATTAGTAATTAGAAATGGCAGAAATCGGCTCGGTGATGACCCCCGTAGGTCGCAAAGCGCTCCTCCTTGGTAGCGGAGAGTTAGGTAAAGAAGTTGCTCTGGAGCTCCAAAGAATGGGCGTAGAGGTCGTAGCGTGCGACCGTTACGCGGGTGCCCCGGCGATGCAAGTCGCCCACCGTAGCCACGTCATCAACATGCTCGACGGCAAAGAGCTGCGCCGAGTAATCGAGCTTGAACGTCCCGACCATATCATCCCCGAGGTGGAGGCTATCGCCACCGACGAGCTGGTTGCCCTGGAGAAAGAAGGCTACCACGTCACTCCCACCGCCACTGCCGCTCGCCTGACAATGAACCGCGAGGGCATCCGCCGCTTGGCAGCCGAAACCCTCGGTGTACCCACCTCCAAATACCGCTTCGCCGACACCAAAGAGGAATACCTCAAGGCTATCGAGGAGATCGGCATCCCCTGCGTCGTAAAGCCAATCATGAGCTCCTCGGGACACGGCCAAACCACCGTGAAATCCCCCGAAGCTGTTGAACACGCTTGGGAGGAAAGCCAAATGGGTGGCCGCGCTGGTGCCGGGCGAGTGATTGTGGAGGGGTTTGTGCCTTTCGACTACGAAATCACCCTGTTGACCGTGCGCTCCGTCTCCGGTACCACATATTGCGCCCCCATCGGCCACATCCAAGTGGAAGGCGACTACCGCTACTCCTGGCAACCCCAGGCGATGGCTCCCGAGGCCCTGAAGAAAGCACAAGAGATCGCCAAGAAGGTGACCGACGCCCTTGGAGGCTACGGAATCTTCGGCGTGGAGATGTTCGTCAAAGGCGAGGAGGTAATCTTCTCGGAGGTCTCTCCCCGACCCCACGACACCGGCATGGTGACGATGATCACCCAGGATATGAGCGAGTTTGCCTTGCACGCACGAGCGCTTTTGGGACTTCCTGTCCCCACCATCACGCTCCACACCCCCGGAGCCTCGCGCGCCGTGGTGGTGGAGGGCGACACCGACCAAATCATCCTCGGCAACCTGGAGAACGTCCTCGCCGAGCCCAACACCCAAATGCGCATCTTCGGCAAGCCCGAGATCAAGGGGCATCGCCGCATGGGCGTGATCCTCGCCTCGGCCGACACCGTTGACGAAGCACGTGCCAAAGCCGAGCGCGCCTACGAAAAATTGGAGGTCCAGGTCCTTCCCCGTTCCAAATAAAAGTACAATGCCTAAGATATCACAACGCGGGCAGGAAATGCCCGCATCACCTATACGCAAACTCGTGCCGCTGGCCAACAAAGCCAAGGCCCGAGGTATCAAAGTCTACCACCTAAACATCGGTCAGCCCGACCTCCCCACTCCCCCCGAAGGCCTCGAGGCGCTGAAACATATCGACCGCAAGATTCTGGAGTACAGCCCCTCGGAGGGACTGCTCTCCCTGCGCCAGAAGCTCGAGAAATACTACCACCGCTTCAACATCAACGTGGGCGTTGACGACATTATCGTCACCACAGGCGGCTCCGAGGCCGTGCTCTTCGCCTTCATGGCGTGCCTCGACCCAGGCGACGAGATCATCGTGCCCGAGCCTGCCTACGCCAACTATATGGCCTTCGCCATCTCGGCCGGCGCTAAAATCGTCACCGTGCCTTCGTCAATCGACACGGGCTTCGCCCTGCCACCGCTCGAGGAGTTTGAGAAACTCATCACACCCCGCACCAAGGGTATCCTCATCTGCAACCCCAACAACCCCACCGGCTACCTCTACACCCAGCGGGAGATGGACCGTATACGCGACATCGTCAAGAAATACGACCTGTTCCTGTTCTCCGACGAGGTTTACCGCGAGTTCTGCTACACAGGCGCCCCCTACATCTCGGCTTTCCACTTGGAAGGCATTGAGAATCAAGTGGTACTGATCGACTCAGTGTCGAAGCGCTATAGCGAATGCGGCATCCGTATCGGTGCCATCATCACCAAGCACAAGGAGCTGAAAGCCAACGTGATGAAGTTCTGTCAGGCCCGCTTGTCACCTCCTCTGTTGGGTCAGATCGTGGCCGAGGCATCCATCGACGCCACCGAGGACTACATGCTGGGCACCTACAACGAATACGTGGAGCGTCGCAAGTTCCTGATCGACGGGCTCAACCGCATTCCCGGGTGCTACTCCCCCATCCCCATGGGAGCGTTCTATACGGTAGTGTCGCTACCCGTGGACGATGCCGACAAATTCTGCGCATGGTGCTTGAGCGAATTCGAGTACGAGGGAGCTACGGTGTTCATGGCCCCGGCGTCGGGCTTCTATACCACCCCCGGCGTTGGCCGCAACGAGGTGCGAATGGCCTACGTGCTGTGCAAGGAGGCCTTGCAGCACGCCCTCGTGGTGCTCCGCAAAGCTCTTGAGGCTTATCCCGGCCGCACGGTCTAACATTTCTTTAAAGCTATGAATCTCCCTTTGTTCTTGGCTCGCCGCATGCGCCTGCAAGGGGAGATGAGCGTCGTCCTTGGCACTGTGGGTGTCGCCTTGGCGGTCGTGATCATGATCCTGTCAATCACCATTGTCGTGGGATTCAAGCAGGGCATCCGCGACAAGGTGTTGGGCTACGAGCCGGCAGTCTCCGTGGCTCCAGTGGCCAATTACGACTACGAGGGAAATCTTATCCCCACCCCCGTCACCGCCTCTGACCTCCAAATGGTTGCCACCATCGCCCCCGAATACTCCCCCATCCTCTCCCTCACCCAGCCTGGCGTCCTAAAG
>JAJPXC010000123.1:0-14588 GCA_021205635.1 Bacteroidales bacterium
GATTTCGACGGTGTCCTCGCCGGTGAAGCTACGTGGAGCGCGGAAGATGGTGACGACGGCTTGGTCGAGGGATGCACCGTCCCTGGCTTCAAGGATGTCGCCGAGATGGGCTGTGTGGCTTTTAACTTGGTGTAAATCAGTTCCTTTCCAGATTTTGGAAACGCAGTCGATGGCCAGGGGACCGCTGACGCGGGCCACGGCGATGCCACCGACACCGGGAGGGGTGGAGATGGCGCAGATGGTGTCGTTTACTTCAGGGTGCTCCATAGGTTGAAGTTGCATTGGGCTTCGATGACGTTTTCGATGGAGTCGGGTAGGGCTGAGAAGAAGTCGTGACCGGTGACGCGCTCGACCTCGTCGATGCTCACGGCGGCGCGCTGCATGCCACCCTCGACGCGCTCATTGGGCATGATGAAGCCGATTCCGCGTGGAGGATTGGCGTAGGGTGCGAGTATGACTTTGAAAAATCGCTGAGGCACAACTACTTGGCTTGTGCCGATATACATATCGATGGGGTCGCCGGGGACGGGGCCGCATACGATAACCAGGGCTGAGTCGCGGTCGGCCCACAGGCGGCATTTTTCCTCAAGTTTTTTCCAAGCGCCGGTGTTGAGGGCCTTGGCTTGGGGGCAGATGTTGGTCATGGTAAACGACTCTTCCATAGCCTTTTGGCTCCATTTCATGTCGCCGGCGGGAGCCATGTGTCCGCGGTCGAAGCCCGAGTTGCGGTAATCGTCGGGTGAGGCGCAGCCTGGGACGTTGGGGTCGGGGTGGAATTTGTTGGAGCGGGGTTCTTCGCCCTTGGCCTCGTCGCGGGTTAGCTCCCAGGCCACCCAGTTGGGGTTGTGGGTTGAGGCGTTGAAGGAGATGGTCATGGCCTCGTAGTTGAGGATTTGCTCGGGCAATCCCTTGGCAGTCACCACCTTCTCAAAATCGCCCTGCAGCTGTTGGGTCGGAGCCTCGCTGGCCGAGTTGCTGGCCAAAGCTCTTATAGCCAACCACACGACGACAGCCACCACCGCCACCGGCACAATCCACGACCCAAATATCGGTTTTTTTCTACTCATAACTAATTAATTTAAAGGAGGAAAGGATAAAAGATGAAAGATAGATTGTTAGGAGAATTCTTGGTGGAGCGACTCGAAGCGGGCGAGGGTGGAGGGGGAGAACTTGGCCATTGATGTGCGGACGCGTTCGAGGGATTTTTCTTCCATGGTGCCGCTCTTGGAGTAGAATTTGTCGGCGTAGCAGATCAGGCGCTCGAGCAGGGTGCGGGGGCATAGGTCGCGGTGCCCCAGGCCGAGTGCGGCGGATTCCTCTTTGGTGAGGCCAGCGCCGGAGTGCCGCTCGGCCACCGAGGCGTAGATCTCGGGAAAACCGTGGTCGCGAAGTAGCTTGGCGCCAAGTACGCCGTGGCGCAGGTAAGGCTCGACGCCGTTGCAGTCGATGCCAGGGGCGTCGGTGAGGCAGATGCCGATGTCGTGAAGCATGGCGGCCTCCTCGACCTCCCGCGGGGAGAGGTCGAGGCCCTTTTCGCGCATGATTTTCAGGGCCTTGCCAGCCACTTGCCTGCAATGCTTCAAATAAATATCCCGCCGTCGTGTGCCAGCGGGATAATATAGGTCAATCAACTGTTTCGCAGTCATCTTGTATTAAGAATGCCAATGAATTACCGATAAATTAACAGCTATTTAGCCATTATACTTAATCACTAATCACTAAAACTTAATACCTACTCCACAATCGTGTTCCAACCGTGCACATCGTCGGCTTCGCCGAGCTGGATAGCGCGGAGGCGGTTGTAAAGCTCGGTAGTGATGGGACCGGGTTCACCGTCGGGGGAAACGACGTATTTCTTGCCGGTGTCGAGGTCGTGAATCTCGGCGACGGGGGAAGCGACTGCTGCGGTGCCGCAAGCGGCTGCCTCCTGTATCTCGCTGAGCTCCTCGAGGGGGATGTGGCGGCTCTCCACCTCGATACCCATGTCGCGGGCGATCTGCTGGAGGCTCTTGTTGGTGATCGAGGGGAGGATCGACTCGGATGCTGGGGTGATGTATTTGCCGTCCTTGATAGCGAAGAAGTTGGCCGGGCCGCACTCGTCGAGGTATTTTTTCTCGCGGGGGTCGAGGTATAGCACGGCCGAGTAACCGAGGTCGTGGGCATGCTCGCCAGCCATGAGCGATGCGGCGTAGTTGCCACCCACTTTCCAGCGGCCGGTGCCCTTGGGGGCCACGCGGTCGTAGTCGCGCATGATGCAGATGTTGGTGGGACGGAACCCTTCCTTGAAGTAGGGCCCTACGGGGGTTACGAGCACCATAAAGAGATATTCGGTGGAGGGCTTGACGCCAACCTGTGCCGACATTCCCAGCTCCAGAGGGCGGATGTAAAGTGAGGCGCCGGAGCCGTAGGGGGGCACGAAGCGCTCGTTCATCTTCACGGCCTTGATTACGGCTTCGCGGAAGATCTCCTCGGGGACAGGCTCCATGAGGATACCTTTGGCGCTCTCCTGGATGCGGTGGGCGTTCTCCTCGAGGCGGAAGATGCGGATTTTGCCGTCCTTACCGCGGAAAGCCTTGAGGCCTTCGAAGATTTCCTGGCCGTAGTGGAGGGCGGTGGCGGCCATGTGGATGTTGATAGTGTCGGAGGTGGTTGCTTCCACCGGTCCCCACTTGCCGTCACGGAAGTAGCAACGCACGTTATAGTCGGTGGGGAGATAGCCAAACGCGAGGTTGGCCCAATCTAGCTCTTTCATAACAATATCTTCAGAAAATTACCCCGCGAAGTTACTGATTATCCCTTTTATCTCCAAAAAAATCACTATCTTCGCGTGGGGAAGTTTTAAGGAGATAGAAGTTTTTAGTAGTGAGTATAAGGGTGATAAACGCCTGATGCATGGCCACACAAGCAAAAACTTTCTTACTCGAGCACGATCCCCGCTAGTCTTCATACTACTACAACAAACATCTAACCACTATCAACTTACCTAACATGAAGCGACTTACGACCTTTTTGGCCTCGGCCGCATTGCTGTGCCTGAGCGCCTCGGGTGCTAATCCCAAAGAGGAATTCCGCGGGGCGTGGCTCCACACTGTGCACCAGGGCCAGTACGCCCAGCAAACCACCGAAGAAAACAAAGCTTATCTCATCGACCAACTCGACCGCCTGCAAGCGGCTGGCTGCAACGCCGTTGTGTTCCAAGTGCGACCCTCGGCCGACGCGTTTTATCCCTCCGAACTTGAGCCGTGGAGCCAGTTCCTGAGCGGGACGGCTGGCAAGGCTCCCTCGCCCGTGTGGGACCCGTTGCAATTTATGATTGACGAGTGTCACTCCCGCGGCATGGAGCTTCACGCGTGGCTCAACCCCTACCGTGTGACCACCAAAGCCAATCAGAAATTACCCAAGAACCATATTTACCACAAGTATCCCGAGCGCTTCCTCTCCTACGATGGCAAGCTGTATTTCGACCCGGGACTGCCTGAGAATCAGGAGTTTATCATCTCAGTAGTCGATGACATCATCTCGCGTTACGAGGTGGACGCCATCCACATGGACGACTATTTCTACCCCTATCCGGTGGCCGGGAAGGCTTTCCCCGATGATGCGTCGTTCGCTAAATATGGCAACGGAAAGAAACTTGCCGACTGGCGCCGCGAGAACGTCGACCTGCTGATCGAGGGGATCCACAACCGACTCCAGGAGAAGAAGCCGTGGGTAAGATTCGGTATTAGTCCGTTTGGTGTATTTCGCAACAAATCAGCGGCTTATCCCGAAGGATCCGACACCAAGGCTTTGCAGAATTACGACGACCTGTATGCCGACGTGCTTCTGTGGACCGAGAAGGGTTGGGTAGACTATATGTTGCCGCAACTTTACTGGGAGATCGGCCACAGTCGCGCCGACTATGCCGCCTTGGTGCCATGGTGGGCTCAGCACGCCAACGGTCGCCACATGTACGTGGGCCAGGACGTGGAGAAGCGCATGAAGGTGGCCTCGACCGACGGTTCGGGCGAGCCCACTCAGCTTCGTCAGACTGTTAACATGATGCGCCAATATCCTACTATTCAGGGTAATTGCTGGTGGCCCGGCTACTCGATTACCCGCAACTCGGGAGGCGTGGCCGATTCGTTGGCTGTCGACTTACAGTCGACAATCGCACTGGTGCCCGCTTACGAGTGGATGACCACGGAGACGGCTCCGCAGGTGCCTTACGTGGAGTTTAACGGAAAGGCGATTTCCTGGGGCACGACGGAGCCGCAGGGGAAGACCGAGGACGTTGTGAAATGGGTGGTATATTACGCTCCCGAGGGCGTTGACATGCTCGAGGCGATCAAGGATGCGAAGAACATCCGCGCGGTGACGATGACGCCGTCCTACACTCTGCCTAAGGAAAAGGCTGGCCAATGGATTGTAACGGGGCTCAACCGCGCCAACCGCGAGTCGCTCCCCGTGGGCGTAACCCTCTCGCCCGCCCACTAGCCACGAATTGGTTTTTAGCCACGAATTGGTTTTTAGCCACGAATTTGTTTTTAGCCACGAATTTGTTTTAGCCACGAATTGAATTTTAGCCACGAATTTCACTAATTATCACTAATTTAATTGGTGTAAATTCGTGAAATTCGTGGCTGAAATATCTACGTGGCTGAAATATCTACGTGGCTGAAATATCTTAGTGGGTAAGGTAAATTGGGGGCTATAGCCAGCGGTGGTGGGTGCGGTAGAAGTGGAGAAGGCCTTTGGCGTGAAGCCAGCTGAGGCGCGAGAATAGGCGCCGGTTGGTGGAGCGCTGCCAATAGTGAGTGATTTGGTGGCTGGTAAGGCATTGTACGCCTTTGCCAGCCGCCATAATTTTTAGGCACCAGTCGCAATCCTCAGGGCCGTAGAAGATGTTTTCGTCCAAGGGGCCGAGCTGGCGATACAGCGCCATGGGGAACATCTGGAAGGCGCCCATAAGGTAATCGAAATCGAGGGGAGCCGTCAGCACAGCTTTCCCCTCGGGGTTGAATTCCTTGCGGGCCGGGTGAAGCAAGTTGCTGATTTTCTGCTTGATGCCGGGGTACTGGCGGCAATTGTGGAGCGTGCCTTGCGCGTCGGCCAGAAGGCATGCGGCCACGCCCACGTCGGGATGACTCTCGAGGTGGTGGAGGACGGCTCGGATGGCCTGGGGGGCGGGGAGGGTGTCGTTGTCAAGAATCAGCGCGTAGGTGCCTTGAGCGATGGCGAGTCCTTGGTTGCGGGCAGGGGCCACGCCGCGGTTTTCGGCGTTGTAAATCATTGTCACCCAGGGGAATTGCTCGGCAAGGAGGCGACCTTCATCGTTTGCCGAACCGTTGTCCACGACGATAACCTCGGCTGTGGCGTCGTCGACCAGCGGGGCCAGCGCCTGCAGGCATTGCCCCGTGACGGCGCCCTCGTTGTGGTTGAGGACGACGATCGACAGCGTTGGTTTCATATTATCCGAACAGCTTGATTTTCAATGATTTCAGAGCGTAGAAAAACTCGCCGAACGAGCGGAATTTCTTGATTTGGGAAAAGACGAAGCTGGGGCGGAGGAAGAAGCTCAGGTTGTTGCGGAACAACAGTCGCTCCATCTCCTCGGCGCTGAGGTTGGGTAGCTTGAGGATCGACTCGCGCTGCACGTCGGTGGGGACGTAGTCGGGTGTGGCGAGCCAGCCGTTCTCCTTGCACAGCTTGTAATACTCGGTTCCGGGGAAGGGGGAGACGATGTTGAACATCACCTGGTCGACCTTCAGCTTTTTCGCCTCGCGGAGGGTGTTGCGCACAGTTTCGCGGGTTTCCATGGGCGCGCAGCCGATAAGCACGTTTAATTTTACGGGTACACGGTGACGCTTCAGGTGGGCAATCGCGTCGTAGATCTGCTCCTTGGTTTCTTGTTTTTTGATGTACTTAAGTATCTCGTCGTCAAAGGATTCCACGCCAAGGTCGACGTATTGGCACCCAGTGTCGGCCAGGACGCGGGCCACGTCGTCGGTGATGGCGTCACAACGTGCTTGGCAACCCCAGACGATTCCGTGGCGTTTGAGTGCCTCACCGATGGCTTGGGTGCGCTCAAGGTTCCAGATGAAGTTGTCGTCCATGAATCCGATGGCCTTAATTCCTTGAGCGGCAAGGATATCAATCTCCTGGGCAACTTTTTCTACCGATCGCTTGGTGATGGGGGGCTTGCGGCCGTGGTCCTTTCGAAACTCTATCTCGCGGGCGAATGTCAGGGACGACGGCACGCAGTAGATGCAACGGTAGGGGCAGTTGCGCGACGTCACCATGGTGGTGTAGGGGGTCAACTTTAGTTTGGGGTTGTGGTACACCTGGTGGGCGATGTGATGTCGGGCGGGGATGGGGAGAGCGTTGATGTCGGGCATCGGCTCGCGGCTGGGGTTGTTGACCATCTTGCCGTCTACCTTGTAGCTTAGGCCTTTAACTTGGCTGAGATCCCCCTTTTTCTCAAGTGTTTGGACAAGCTCGAGGGTGGTTGCTTCAGGCTCTCCGCGCACGATCATCACCTGGTCGGAGGGAAGGCACTTGGCGGTGAAGTAGGTAGGGCCGGGGCCGAGTAGCACGACCTTAGCCTGGGGTCGCTCGGCGAGGATGTGGCGGATACACTCGAGGTCGTTTTCGATGGAGAGGTTGACGGTCCAGATGAAGTATATGTCGGAGTTGTCGCCGCGGAGGAACTCCAGGAATTGCGGCAACTTCTTTTGGGTGTATACGAAATCGAGGTAATTTACCTTGTAGCCGGCTTCTTCGAGGACGGCCACCACCTGCAACTCATAGATGTTTGGGGCCTGGTAGACCATTCGTGTGCAGCCGGCTGTGCGTTCAGCGGGCTTAAGATCATCGAGTTGGGGTGGTATTATGAAGGTTATGTTCATGTGTGGCATGTTTTATGAAATAACGTTAAAAGGGGTTGCTTTATTGTGGAAGGCCACCGCGGCAAACCGCGGGACACGGCGGCATGCTAATGGCGGGGCTCCTGCGGCGCTTTCTCGTCGCGATGGAATCGCGACGCGCCTTGGCTCCCAAGCTTATACCTAAAAATGGGTAATTGCAAAGGGCTGATTTTTAAGGGGGTAGGGAATTGTGTTAATAATGATTTGTTAAAATTGTGGTATTTTATGCTAATTTTTGGGTATTTTGGGAGAAGGTTAAAGGGGATAACTTTGCGGGTGGAAAAAGTAAAAAGTTATGACAATAGGAAAGATTTCAATGTGCTTGGTTGTGGCTGCTACGATGGCGTTAAGCGCTAATGCTGAAACAGTTGACTCGATAATGTCCCGAAGCGACGAGGCACGGGCGATCGAGGCCGCGACGGTGACGAGCGAGAAGGCATCGAAACTGCTCGACGCGTTGTCCCGGTTGAGTTTTGGTGGCTACGGCGAGGCCGCGTTCACCCGCAATTTCTACAGCGACAACGTCAACCGCTACTCCCACGCGTCGGATTACAAGGACGCCAAGAGCCATGGCCGCTTCGACCTTCCCCACGTGGTGATCATGATCGGTTACGACTTCGGCAAGGGCTGGTCGTTCGGCTCTGAGATTGAATTTGAGCACGGAGGCACCGAGAGCGCCGTTGAATTGGAGCAAGAGGAGGTGGGCGAATACGAGAGCGAGATCGAGCGCGGCGGCGAGGTGGCCTTGGAGCAGTTCTGGTTGCAGAAATCATTTAAGAAATGGTTGAACGTGAGGGTGGGCGAGCAGGTAGTGCCCGTGGGAGCCACCAACGCCCATCACCTGCCCACCGAGTTTTTCACCGTGTATCGTCCCGAGGGTGAGAGCCAAATCATGCCGTGCGCATGGCACGAAACCGGCATCGAGCTTTGGGGACGCGCGGGCGACTGGCGCTACGAAGTGATGTTCTTGCCGGCTCTCAACTCCTGCTTTTTCTCTAAGGACGAATGGGTGAAGAACGGCTCGAGCAGCCCGTTTGAGTTCACCCCGGCCAACAATTACGCCGGTGCCTTCCGAATCGACAATTACTCGGTTAAGGGCTTGACCCTCAGCCTGAGCGGGTACTATGGTCACACGTTCAACAATACCATGATGGCCGACGAGGGCAAGTACAAGGGCGTGAAGGGACGACTGTTTATCGGGTCGTTCGATTTCCGCTACAAGGGTCACGGCTGGATTGTGAGAGGAAACGCCGACTATGGCCATCTTGGCGATGCCGAGAAGATCTCGGAATACAACCGTAACCTCTCCAAATCAACGCCTTACAAGCGCACGCATGTGGGTAAAGCCGCCACGGCTTGCGCCCTCGAAGCAGGCTACGACCTACTGCGCTGGTGGGCGCCCGAATTGAAGCAAAATCTCTATCTATTTGGGCGTTACGAGTATTACGACGCCTATATCCCCGTGGACGACGCGCCGAAATACGACTGGACCAACCGCCAGCGTATCGCGGTGGGATTCAATTACATGCCCATGCCGCAAATCGTGGTAAAGGCCGAGTTCTCGGAGCGATTCCTGAAATCGGCCTACAACAACGAGCCGTCAATCTCGCTGGGGGTAGCCTATTGTGCCAAATTCCTCTAAGGAGTTTTAAGGAAATGGTAGGTTTTAAGGAGTTACAAGAATTTTACTCCAAGCCTATCCATTTACCAAGATTACCAGTTAACAACTTCTAACTCCTTAAAACCAAGATTACCAGTTAACAACTTCTAACTTCTTAAAACCTAGTTATTTCTTAAAAACTACAATAAAATGAAATTTCTCAAATTCCCCCTCTTAGCAGCGGTAGCGCTCATGGCGCTCACCTCCTGCTCCGACAGCAACAGCTCGAGCGATGACCCCGGCACCGCGAGCGACGGCGACGCGACGATGAAAGCGATCGCCACCCAGTACCTCAACTCCACGGTGATCCCCACCTACAGCAACCTCGCCGACAACGCCGAGGAGCTCGTTGAGGCCCTCAAGAAAGTGAAAGCCAACCCCACCGACGCCAACCTGCAGGCCGCTTGCGAGGTGTTCCTCGAGGCCCGCGCTTGGTGGGAGAAAAGCGAGGCATTCCTCTTCGGCCCCGCCAAAGATTTCGGTATCGACCCGCATATCGACACCTGGCCCCTTGACGTTGACGGCCTGAAATCGGAGCTCAGCAACGCTTCCCACATCGCCTCGATGGAGGCCGACGACGCCGACGAGTGGGCTGGCAACAAGCTTGGCCAGGAACTGCTTGGTTTCCACGGCATTGAGTACATCATCTTCGCCGACGGACAGCCCAAATCGATTTCCTCCATCCCCACCAACGAGCTCACCTACGCCATCGCCGTGGCCGGTGACCTCCGCAACAAGTGCTACCAGCTCGAGGTGTCCTGGGCTGGCGCCGACAACGTGGCCGATGAGCGTGCGCAGAAGATTGAGGACCTCGAGTGGCCCTACACCGTGAGCGGCTCGGGCGCAAGCTACAGCGAGAACATGCTCAACGCTGGCCAGGCTGGTTCGTCCTATCGCTCCTGGACCGACGCCATGCAGGGCATCGTTGACGGCTGCATCGACATCGCCGACGAGGTGGGCCTCCAGAAGATTGGCAAGCCCCACACGGGTGAGGATGTCAACTACATCGAGTCGCCCTACTCCCACAAATCCATCACCGACTTCTACGACAATATGGTGTCGATCTACAACGCCTACATGGGTGGCATCGACGGCAAGCGCAACGAGTCGCTCTCGCTCCACGCCTACCTGAAGTCGAAGAACAGCGACCTCGACGCGCGCTGCGTCGCCGCCATCAACACCGCTATGCTGAAAATCTCGCAGATGGCAGCGCCCTTCGTGTTGAACTATCGCGACTCGTCGGCCAGCGACGCCATGGAGGCTTGCTCCGACCTGGTAGACGTCCTCACCGAGGTTAAACAAGCTCTTGCAAAATAATTTTACTTTAGAATCTCGAGATTTCCGGGAATTTTGAGAATCTCGAGACTTCCGATTTTGGCAATAGAATATGAAGAAGATATTATATATAATTCCGATGGCGTTGCTGCTCGCTTCTTGCTCGGACAGCGACCCCAAGAGCGATACTCCCAGCGTGGATGAGGAGGAGTTGAGCGAGGAGTGGTACACCGGAGGCAAATTGGGCACCACGTTCAACGCGTCGGCGTCGGCTTACGAGGATCCTACACCCGCGGTAGAGGAGATGGGCTTGGTTGACCGCTTTAAATACGGCGAAATGTTCTTTGAGCGCACTTACAATCTGTCGACAAAGCCGTTTAATGGTCTGGGTCCACTGTACATACGCTCGTCGTGCATTGCCTGCCACCCCGGTTACGGCCACGGCAAGCGCATGGAGCGTTACCGTGCCGGCGACTGGGGCAACGGCTACCTGCTTGTGGTGACCGACCAAAACGACACCTATATTTCCACCCTTACGGGTATGCCCCAAACCAAAGCTGTGGCTCCGTTCAAGGCTCCGATTGACGAGGAGCAGATCACCATTTCATGGTTGCCTTACACCGACGAATGGGGCAACACGTTCCCCGACGGCGAGAGCTATTCGCTGATCTACCCGGAGGTGAAGATCCCCAAGGAGGCTTACTACGTGCCGCTGCAAATCAACGGCGTGGATGTGCCTTATGAGAACGTCGTGGTAAGGCTTGAGTCGACTATCGGTATCTACGGCACGGGTTTGCTCGACGCTATCGACGACGCCGATCTGAAGGCCCAATATGCCCTCGAGGAGCAATATGGGGCGCGCATCAACCCGTCGATTTTCGCCGGCGGGGAGTGGGTGAAAACCTATGGAACCACGGGCCATCCCCTGCGATTCACTTACGCCTTGACGCGCGGGCCGCTGCAGGACGCCGCCGGAGCCAACGCCATCTGGAATATCACCAACGTAACCCGCTCCGATCGCCGCTACCACTACATGACCGAGGTGTACGCGCAGACGGCCGCCGCCGACCCCGAGGTGCAAGCGCAGTTCTACTCCTATTTCCCCGATTGGAACATCACGGGCGACCCTGCGACCGATATATACAATTATTTGATGAACAAGGAGTTGCCCGCTGAGATGACCGACGAGGATTACGTTGATTTTATGGTGTGGCACCGCGGATTGGCCGTGCCTGCGGCTCGTGACCTCGACAACGAGGACGTGCAGCGCGGAAAGACGCTGTTCACCGAGATCGGTTGCGCCACCTGCCACCGTCCCTCGTGGACGACGGGCGACGACGTGTTCACCGACCCGAACGGTTTCTTCGCCGACGGCGATTCGCGCCTGCCGCGTTATCCGCATCAAAAGATTTGGCCGTACACCGACCTTGTGCAGCACCGCTTGGAGATGAAAAACGATATCCGCACGGGTTGGTGCCGCACAACTCCGCTGTGGGGTAGGGGGCTGTCGCAGATCTGCGCCGGACATAGCGACCGCTTGCACGACTGCCGCGCCCGCAACGTGATCGAGGCGATCATGTGGCACGGCTCGGCCACGAGCGACGCCCGCCAATCGGTGGAGAACTTCCGCCAGCTGTCGAAGGCCGACCGCGACGCCGTAGTTAAATTCATCGACGCGATCTGATGGCTGTGCTCAGAGGATTGCGCCGCCCCAAAGTGGCTCTCTTACACATAGCTTTGGTGGTGATCGCCCTTGGGGCGGTCGCCACTTGGGCTTTTGGCGAGGAGGGGGAAATCGAGGTGTGTCCAATTTCTTTTGAGGCGCCGACGTACCAGGGGAGCGAGGCGGCGCGGGATTATCGGGCCACGGTCGACTTCAGCGGGGATACGGTGGAGATTTCGGTGAACCATGCGGCGAAGGTCGGCGGCACGGTGTATACGCTCCATTCCTACACTCCTGAGGCAGAGGTGGTGACGCTGAAGTGGCGGCGGGATCCTTGGGGCGAGCCGATGGTGTTTGCGGGCTACGCTCTGGCGCTGATTGCGTTGGCTTGGGGGTGGCTTCGTAAGGCGAGAGCTATCCTGTTAATGCTGGCCTTTCTTCTTGCGCCGGTGGCGCAGGCGGGGGAATTTGATGATGCGCTGCGGGGCCTGCCGGTGTATTGGGGCGAGAGGGTGACGACGGTGGAGGTGATGGCGAGGGACATGAAGGTGAATGGAGAGGGTAAAGCGCTGTTTAACAGGATGATGTACTCGAGCGAAGCGTTGAGGATTTTCCCGATTGAGGGGAGATGGTATTCGCCGGTGTCGCGGGAACTGCCCGCGGATATGGCGAGCGATGAGTGGCTTTTCGTGCGCAAGTCGCTGGGCTTGGTCAACGAGTGCTTGATTCGTGGTGACGAGGGTCGTGCGGCCGAGATTTTGGGGAAGATTGAGAGGTATCAGCGCAAAAGCCGGGTGGATATGCCGTCGCGGGCAAGGCTGGACGTCGAGCGGTGGTATCGGCGCCTGGCGGGGCTGTTTTGGAGCCGATGCGGTGGAACGGCGTCGCACCGTGTTTCCTCGGCTCTTGGCATCCTTTTGCTGTTATATCAAACGGGGATGCTGGGGGCGAGGTGGTGGCTGAGCGGGCATGTGCCGCTGTCCAATGGCTTTGAGACGATGGAGGTTGCGGCGTGGGTGGCGCTGTTGATGGCTTTCGTGGCCAGGGAGCGGGTGATGAAGGCTGTTGGGGCGCTGGCTGCGGGTTTATTTATGCTGGTGGGGTCGATGAGCGGTGCGTCGATAGCCGTGGAGCAATTGATGCCAGTGTTGAACAGCCCATGGCTGAGCCTGCACGTGTCGGTGATCATGATCAGCTATACGCTTTTCTTGGTGATGGGGATTATGGGGGCGCTGGGACGAAACACGCGCCGGCTGTTGCCCGTGGCTGTGTCGTTGCTGGCGTTGGGGATAATCGTGGGGAGCGTGTGGGCGAGCGAGTCGTGGGGACGGTATTGGGGCTGGGACCCGAAAGAGACGTGGGCGTTGATCACGTTGGTGATATATTGCGTACCGTTGCATCCGTCGCTGGTGCCGGCACTTAGGCTACCGCGCGTGTACAATATTTATATGGTGGTGGCGCTTGTGGCGGTGGCCGTGACGTATTTCGGCGCGAATTACTTGCTGCCGGGGTTGCACTCTTATGCTTAAGAGGATGGGGGCTATGGGTCTTATGGGCATATAGGACTTATCTTCCTCAATGAAAAGCCCCGGGGCTACTGTTGAGCCCCGGGGCTTGCATCCAATAAGCTATTTGGCAAAATGCTAAATGCTAAACGCTAAATGCTTAGTATACAATCTTGGAAACCTTAGAACCCTGCCGGCGGATCAAGATTTGGCCAGCCTGGGGATTGGAAACGCGTACACCAAGCAAGGTGTAATATTCAACGTTATCATTGGAGTCGTTAGCAGTGAGGGATATGACGCCGCTGTCCGACAGGACGATTGTTACCTTCATGTTCTGGAGGTCGGCGGTTACGTCGTATTTGGTGGGGATCACTTTCCAGGAGTAAGCGCTGGAAGCGTTCACGCCGGCGGCGAAGAGGACGATTGGTGCCGAGCCGGTGAGTTCCTCATCCTCGGAGGCTGCGCCGTAGCGGTCGGTTTGGTTGACGTAGTTGTCCCAATCGGCGCCCTGCGAGGTCACGAAAGTGAAGTAGGAGCTGTTGTCGGTAGCTGAAGCGGCGGGCATGTCGACTTTTGTCCACTTGTAAACGCCATTGGAAACCGTTTCAGCGGCAACCGAGGTGTTGGTGCCCCAGGAGTTGAGGTTACCGATGAGGTAGAGGGTTGAGGGATAGTCGCCGCCGGGGTTGTCGCCACCGCCGTGGGTAACCATAGCCGATGTGCCGTCGCTGTAGTAGGTGGCACCGTTGACGAATGTGAGGTCGCCGCCACCAGCCTTGGTCTCATCGCCGTTACCCTTGGTGATGATGATACCGGTGGGGGTGCCGGTGAAGGCGGTGAATTTGTAAACCTTGCCGGAGAGGAGGGTCATCTCGGCGCCGGGCCATGAGCCGCTCACGCAGTTGCCAGCGTCGTTCCAGGCCCATACCTTGGGGGTGGAGGAGGTCCAGTTGTCGCTGTTGTCGAAGTAGATGATCAGCTCGGAAACGATGTTTCCTGAGCAGTCGTAGGTGGCCTTGTTGACGTAGGTGAGGTCGGCGGTCTTGCCGTTGTCACTGCCGGGGTTGAAGATGATCTGGGTGGGTACTTTGCCGTCGGGGGCAGTCCACTTCCACAAGCTGGTGGATGAGTCGTAGGTCATCTTATCGCCGGGCCAGCCGTTGGAGCCAACAGCGGTGCAGTTCTCAGAGGAGTTCCAAGCCCATACGTAAGGCTGGGACCAGTTGGAGGTGTTCTTGAGATAAACGTAGTACTCGTCATCGCCTGGGGTAGGGGTAGGAGTGCCCGAGAAGCCGGAGATGGTGAAAGTCTTGGCCGAGGCGTTGGGGGTAACGGTGTAGGTGCCGCTCTGGGTAATCACGAAGCAGCCGTCGGAGCTGCCGGTAGCCGAGATGGTTCCATCGGCGGTGATGGTTTGATCGGCATTGCCGGCGGGACGCCAAGCGCCAGTCCAAGCGCCGTCGGTGGTGAAGGTAAAGTAGCTGATGGAGGAAACGGTGAAAGTGTAGGAGCCGTTGGTGAGCGCGGCAGTCGACCAAGAGCCGGCGCCGTTAAGGTTGCCGAAGAATTGCAGCGTGTCG
>JAJPXC010000123.1:14598-30672 GCA_021205635.1 Bacteroidales bacterium
GGCAGTCGACCAAGAGCCGGCGCCGTTAAGGTTGCCGAAGAATTGCAGCGTGTCGGTGGTGGGATCGTCGGGATCGCCGGGGTTGGAGCTAACCGAATCGGTGTAGATCACGGCGATGCCGGTAGAACCGACGGTACCCGAGATGGTGGAGGAGGTGACTGTGAACGTGTTGCCAGAAACCTCGTCGGTATAAGTGCCTGCGGGCACGTAGCCACCGCCCACGCCGGTGTTCTCGAGCGATACGGTCTTGCTGTAACCCCCGCCAACGACGATGCAGCAGCCTACGTCCTTGCGGGTGATCCAAGCCACGCCGTCGGATGCCTGATAGTAGTCGGCCTTGCCTGTGGCCTTGTTGCGCAGGTGGTTGACGGCGGCGATCTCGTTGGAGGTGAAGTGGGTAGAACCCTTGACGCCCATCTTGATGTCGGAGTTGTTGGTGGCCGAGGGGCGCGAGAAGTAGAGCGAGGTGGCGCCGTTACGGCAAGCTACGATGGCCCAAGCGCGGTCGATCACGCCTTGGGAAACGCTCTTGGAAGCGCCGCCGTCGTTAGCGTAGGTGTCGTGGCTTTCGCCCCAGTAGACCATCTTGGTGTCCTCGCCACCCTGGGCGGCGTAGTTGCCATATCCCGAGGGGACGCCACCGCCTGCTACAGCCTCGCGTACGCCGGTGCTGTAGTCGCTGTCGGTGATCGACATATAGGTGCAGTATTCGTTGATGAGGGAGATGTTGCGCGAGGATTCAGCGCCGTCGAGGATCTCGCCGTAGTGGTACATACCGGAAACGGAGGTAACCGTGGGCCAGAAGTTGCAGCTCTCGGAGGGGAGGCCGATGTGCTTGGCGGCATCCCAGCGGATACCCTTCACGCCGTAGCCCTTTAGTTCCTCGACGTAAGCCTTTGCTCGGGCTTGCACATCGGAGAGCTCCGAGTTGACGTCGCCGTAAGCGCCGAGCTGGTTGTGGGTAATCTGGTAGCGGTTGGAGTAGTCGATTGATTGGCCGTACCAGCGCACGCGGTCGTTGGAGTCCCACCATGAGTCGTGGTAGCCCGAAGCCTGGTTGACGTGGTTGGCGACGACGTCAACGATAATCTTGATGTTGTAATTGGCGGCAGCCGAGCAGAGGGATTGGAGCTCAGAGGCCGAGCCGTTGCCGTTGGCCTTGAAGCAGAAATCGTAGGGCATGTAGGCGTAGAACCATTCGGCATTGTTGTTGCAATTGCCTTGGCAGGGTGACACCTGGATGGCACCGAAGCCAGCCTTTGCGATGTCTTCGAGGGACGACTGGATGTCGGAGAACTTCCAGTCGAAGCAGTGTAGGATGTTGCAATCCTGGATGTCGTCAGGGATGCCGTAGTCGGCTCCTTGTGCGGCTGCCGCGGGGATCATCATGGTAAAAGCGAGCAGCCAACGGGTTAAAGATTTTCTCATGGGAAATGTGATAAAATGTAAGTATGAATAATAAAAAAGTAACAGTATGCTATCTAAGAATCACGAAAAGTGGCAAATCTGCCATTCGGCCACAAAGTTACATCTTTTCGCGCACACGCGCAAATTTATTAATAGTTTTCAGTTGTTAGTTTTTGTTAAGGGGGGATTTAAAGGAGGAAAGGAGGAAAGGAACCGATCGCCGTAACGCCGTAACGCCGTAACGCCGTAACGCATTATCGCTTTAACGCTTTAACGCTTTAACGCTTTAACGCTTTAACGCTTAAACGCTTTAACGCATTAATGGATTAACGGGTTATCGCAGGAGGGATAGGGGGGATTGGTAGAAAAGGGCGAAAATTGTACTTTTTGGAAAATAAAGGGGGAAATTTGGCGCAATTTTCCAAAAGAATTAGCTAACGTGTTCCAAATTTCATTAGTAACTTTGCACCGAAATTCTTGCGTAATTGGGCATAATGGCTCCAATTGCGAGTGAGAATTGACGTAAACAGCTAAAAATCAAGTGCTTCTGATGTAGTCAAAAGTCGGGGCAATTGATAAGGACTAAGTATCAAGTGCTTTTGGTATCCAATAGAGAAAAAGTAATTTTACATCGTAATAAAAAAGTGAAGAAACAAATGACACGATTCGCACAGCGCTCCTTGGGAGCTCTCGCCGCCTTCGGCCTGGTAGTAGGCCTCACCTCATGCGGCGGTGACCAGCAGCAAATGGGCTCGCAAGCCCCGGAAATCGCCACCCTCACCATCTCGGAGGGTACGTCCCAGCTCAATTCCACTTTCCCCGCGACCATCAAAGGAAAAACCGACATCGAGATCCGTCCACAGGTAACGGGTTTCATCACCAAGGTGCATGTCGATGAGGGTCAGCACGTTAAGAAAGGTCAAGTGCTCTTTACTCTCGATCAGGTGACCTATCAGGCCGCCGTAGACGCCGCCAAGGCATCGGTCAACGTGGCCCAGACGGCAGTCGAGACCGCCAAAATCACTCTCGACAACAAGAAAAAGCTTCTCGACAAGAACATTATCTCGCAATACGAGTGGCAGCTGGCCGACAACGATTATCGCACGGCCTTGTCACAGCTGGCTTCGGCCAAGGCCAACCTCGCCTCGGCCCAGAAGAACCTGGCTTACACCGTGGTAACCTCGCCGAGCGACGGCGTGGTGGGCTCGATCCCCAACCGTGAGGGCTCGCTTGCCTCTCCTTCGTCGGCCCAGGCCTTGACCACCGTCAGCCAGAACGACAAGATCTACGCTTACTTCTCGCTGAACGAGAAGGACATCCTCGACCTTACCGAGAACGGCACCCGCTCGCTTGAGGCGGCTATCGCCGCCATGCCTGAGGTGAAGCTGCAGCTTGCCAATGGCGAGATTTACCCCTACACTGGCAAGGTTGCCACGGTGTCGGGCGTGATTGACAACACCACCGGCTCGGCCTCGGTGCGCGCCCTGTTTGACAACCCCTCGGGCATGCTCCGCTCCGGCTCCACCGGCTCGATCCTCATCCCCGTAACCCACAACAACGCTATCATTATCCCCCAGAAGGCCACATTCGAGCTGCAGGACAAGAAATTCGTCTATGTGGTTAACGATTCCAACGTGGTCAACGCTCGTCCTATCACCATCCAGTCGCTCAACGATGGCAAGACCTACGTGGTGACCTCGGGCCTGCAGGTGGGCGAGCGTATCGCCACCGAGGGCGTGGGTACCAAGCTGAGCGAGGGGCTGCAGATCACCCCGGTTGACGCAGCCGCGCAGGCCGCAGCCCAGGAGGCCGCAGCCCAGCAGCAAGCCGCTCAGAAATAAACCATTCATCCCAACCGACTAATCATTTTTAATCACAAGAAATGAAACTTGACGCGTTTATTAACCGTCCGGTGCTATCGACGGTTATATCAATATTTATTGTCTTGTTGGGCTTGATCGGATTGTTCTCGCTTCCCGTCACCCAATACCCGGACATTGCCCCGCCTACCATCTCGGTAACCACGACCTACACCGGCGCCAACGCCCAGGCCGTGCTCAACTCGGTGATCGCCCCCTTGGAGGAGTCGATCAACGGCGCCGAGGGCATGACCTACATGGAGTCGACCGCCACCAACACCGGCTCGGCTACCATCAACGTTTACTTTGAGCAGGGTTTCGACCCCGACATGGCCGCCGTCGACGTGCAGAACCGTGTTGCCAAGGCCCAGAACCTGCTTCCCGCCGAGGTTACCAAGGTGGGCGTGTTGACGCAGAAACGCCAGACCTCAATGCTTCTCGGCGTGGCCTTGACCGCCACCGAGGACGGTGTCTACACCGAGGAGTTCATTGAGAACTATATGCAGATCAACGTCGTGCCTGTGCTGCAGCGTGTATCGGGCGTGGGCGACGTAATGGTGATGGGCGCCAACTACTCAATGCGTATTTGGCTCAAGCCCGACGTGATGGCTCAGTACAACCTGATGCCCGACGACGTTACCGCCGCTCTTGCCGAGCAGAACATCGAGGCCGCCCCCGGTGCCTTCGGCGAGCAGGGCAACCAGAGCTTCCAGTACACGATGAAGTACAAGGGACGCCTGGAAACCCCCGAGGAGTTCGACAACATCGTGATTCGAGCCAACGACAACGGTGACGTGCTCTACTTGAAGGATGTTGCCGACGTTGAGCTCGGTCGTGAGACTTACGGCTTCCACGGCTTGATGAACGGCCGTCCCTCTACGATGGCCATCATCTTCCAGACGGCAGGCTCCAACGCTACCCAGATTATCAATGAGTGTATCGGCGAGGTCGACAAGCTGGCCAAAGATCTTCCCTCGGGATTGGAGTTTGACATCCCGATGAACAACAACGACTTCCTCTACGCGTCGATTAATACTGTGGTGCATACGCTTATCGAGGCGTTCATCCTCGTGTTCTTCGTGGTTTACGTGTTCCTGCAGGACATCCGCTCTACTATCGTGCCCGCCATCGCCATCCCGGTGGCCTTGATCGGTACGTTCTTCGGCATGAAGCTGATCGGCTTCTCGGTCAACCTGATTACCCTGTCGGCCCTCGTGCTCGCAATCGCGAATGTGGTGGACGACGCCATTGTGGTGGTCGAGGCGGTCCACGCGAAATTGGATGTCGGTTACAAGAGTGCCCGCAAGGCCTCAATCGACGCCATGAACGAGATCGCCGGGGCCCTCGTGTCGATTACCCTTGTGGCCATGGTGGTGTATATCCCCGTGTCGTTTATGCCTGGCACCTCGGGCGTGTTCTACCAGCAATTCGGTATCACCATGGCGATCGCCATCTTCCTGTCGGCTATCAACGCATTGACGCTGTCGCCGGCCCTCTGCGCCATCTTCTTGAAAGGGCATGACGAGGAGCAAACCCTCGGCGACCGCATGAAAGTGGCCTACACGGAGGCTGGCAAGGCCATGGCCAACAAGGCCAAGCGCGCCTTCCACTTCCCGCCGATCCTTACCGTGGCCTTCATCGCCGCCACGATCACGTTCATGATCCTGGGATGGTTCTCCACCGAGTCGATCCTGAAACTGGTCATCGCCCTTGTTTGCGCCGTTCTCGCGTGCATCGGCATGTTCGGCAAGGATTTCCACAAGTCGTTCAACCACGCGTTTGAGAAGATCACCGGCCACTATGGTGGCTGGACGGGTTTCTTCATCCGCCACAAGATTACCGCATTCGGCACGGTTGCCGTTTCGATCGGTATCCTCGTGTGGTTGATGGGCACCACCCCGCAGGCCCTTGTGCCCAATGAGGACACCGGCGTGTTCTTCGTCATGATCGACATGCCTCCGGGCACGTCGCAGGAGCGCACCACCGAGGCCCTTAAGCAGGTCGACGACGTGCTGGCCCAGTTGCCCGGCATCAAGATCCGTGAGATGATCAACGGTTACTCGTTCATCGCCGGCCAGGGTGCCACTTACGGCACGTTCATCGTCAAGCTGAAGGACTTCTCGGAACGTACGTCGTCCGAGAGTGTCGACAACTTGATCACGCAGGTTTACTACTTGACCTCGAAGGTGGTCAAGGACGGCCGCGTGGTGGCTTTCGCGCCCCCTATGATCACCGGTTACTCGGCCACCAACGGTTTCGAGATCAAGATGCAGGACAAGACTGGTGGCGACATCAACACGTTCTTCAACATCGTTCAGGGCTTCCTCAAGGAGCTAAACGCCCAGCCCGAGATCCAGATGGCCTACTCGACGTTCAACCCCACGTTCCCGCAGTACATGGTTGACGTTGACGCCGCCAAGTGCAAGCAAGCCGGTATCTCGCCCTCGACGATCCTGTCGACCCTGCAGGGCTACTACGGCGGTATGTACGTGTCCAACTTCAACCGTTTCGGTAAGATCTACCGCGTGATGATGCAGGCCGCTCCCGAGGCTCGCGTGTCGCCCGAGACGTTGGCTTCTATCAAGGTGAGAAACGGCAACGGCATGGCCTCGCTGAGCAACTACGTGACCGTATCCCGCGTTTACGGTCCCGACTTGCTGAACCGCTTCAACATGTTCCAGTCGATCTCGGTTACCGGTAGCCCGAATCCGGGATATTCGTCGGGTAGCGCCTTGAAGGCTATCCAGCGCGTTGCCGCCGAGACCCTTCCCGCCGGTTACACCTACGATTACGCGGGCATGACCCGTGAGCAGGCCAACACCTCGGAGAACGCCACCGCGATCATCTTCGGATTGTGCTTGCTGTTCGTTTACTTGATCCTGTCGGCACAGTACGAGAGCTACATTCTGCCCCTGGCGGTTATCTTCTCCGTGCCGTTCGGCTTGATGGGCACGTTCATCTTCGCCAAGATCTTCGACATCGACAACAACATCTACTTGCAGATCGCGTTGATCATGCTTATCGGCCTGTTGGCCAAGAACGCCATCCTTATCGTGGAGTTCGCCCGCGAGCGCCGCTACACGGGCATGTCGATCGTCAATGCCGCGATCGCTGGCGCCACGGCTCGTCTGCGTCCTATCTTGATGACATCGTTGACGCTGATTATCGGTCTGCTTCCTATGATGTTCGCGACAGGTGTAGGCGCCAACGGTAACCGCGCCCTCGGTGCCGGTTCAATCGGCGGTATGTTGATCGGTATGATCCTGCAGCTGTTGATTGTGCCCGCGCTCTACGTGATCTTCCAGAAGATTCAGGAGAAGATTACCCCGATCAAGTGGGACGACACCGACAACTCGTCGGTAGAGGCCGAGCTCGAGCAGTATGTGCCCAAACATTAATAATATAGCCAATTCATCAATATGAAATTCAACCATATAGCAGCAGTAGTTGCAGCCTCGATCATGATGTCGGGGCTCAGCTCCTGCCACATCTATCAGAAGTTTGAGATGCCCGAGGACGACTCCTTGACCAAGGAGTACGTGGAGGCTCGCGACGCCGCGGTGGACTCGGCGGCCTTCGGCAACTTGCAGTGGCAGCAGGTGTTCACCGACCCCGTGCTGGTCGACCTGATCAACCGCGCCCTCGAGAACAACGTCAACTACCAAAACGCCAAATTGAACATCGACGTTGCCCAGGCTCAGTTGAAGGGTGCCAAATTGGCCTACTTCCCCTCGCTGTCGCTTGGCCCCAACGGCGCCGGCGTAAATTACCACACGCAGTATGGCGCCACCGGCTGGTCGTGGACCTACTCGATCCCCGCTACAGCCACCTGGGAGGTGGATATCTTCGCCAAGCTGCTCAACTCCAAGCGCTCGGCCAAAGCCGCGCTGCTTAAGAGCGAGGCTTACGAGCAAGCCGTGCGCTCCCAGCTGATCGGTACCGTGGCCAATTGCTACTATGCCCTCGTCAACATCGAGGCGCAGCTCAAGCTGGCTCGCGAGACCGCTGTGTTGTGGGCACAAAGCGTGCAGACGATGAAGGATTTGAAGGAGGCCGGCCGTCTGAAAGAGACCGCCGTTGTACAAAGCGAGGCCAACTATTACTCGATTCTGGCGTCGATCACCGATCTTGAGATATCGAAGGATCAGCTGATGAACACCATGTCGCTCTTGGTCGAAGCGATGCCCACGCAATTCGCCGTGGCTCCCGAGGCCGAGCTTGACGCTCCCGAAATCCTGCGCGAGGCTATCCCGATGCGCGAGCTTGCCGCCCGTCCCGACGTGCGCGCCGCCGAGCAGGATCTCGCCGTGGCCTACTACGCCACCAATTCGGCCCGATGCAACTTCTACCCCACGCTGGCCATCACCGCTCAGGGCGGGTTCACCAACCTCCTCGGCTCGATTATCCAAAATCCCGGCGACTGGTTCATCCAGCTTGCGGCTTCGTTGACCGTGCCCATCTTCTCGCGTGGCCAGAACATCGCCCAGCTTGAGGCAGCCAAAGCCCAGCAGAAACAGGCTTTGAACACTTTCGAGTACACGTTGATGAGCGCCGCCGCCGAGGTGAGCGACTGCATGACCGTCTACGAGAAGAGCGCCGAGAAAGAGGTGTGGCTCGTAAAGCAGGTGGAGTCGCTGGAGAAGTCGGTCGACTACACCCAGGAGCTGCTGTCGATTGGCGACACCGGTACCACCTACCTCGAGGTATTGACCGCCCAACAATCGTTGCTGTCGGCCCAGATGTCGCTTCTGTCGACCCGCTTGGACCGCGCGCAGTCGGTTATCAGCCTTTACCAGGCCCTCGGTGGAGGTCGTTAATGTCTAACCTTAATTCATTTATAATAACATGATAAGTCCATTAGCTCACGTCGACCCGTCGGCCAAGATCGGGAAGGACGTCACTATCCACGCGTTCGCGTTTATCGACGCCGACACTGTGATCGGCGACAACTGCGTCATCATGCCCTACGTGTCGGTCATGAGTGGCACCCGCTTGGGCAAAAACAATAAAGTATACCAGGGCGCCATCCTCGGCGCCGACCCCCAGGATTTCCGCTGGAAAGGGGAGAAGACCTACTGCGAGATCGGCGACAACAACGTCATCCGCGAGCATGTGATCATCAACCGCTCGATCCGCGAGGGTCAAGCCACCCGCATCGGCAACGACTCGTTCATCATGGCTGAGGCCCACATCGGTCACGACTCCTATATAAAGGGTCGCGACGTGATCGGCAATGGCACCACCATCGCCGGAGACACCGAGGTGGGGGAGTGCACCATCCTGGGCTCCAACTCGCTGCTCCACGAGGGCACGAAGGTGGGCGACTGGGCATTCATCAAGGGCGGCTGCCGTATCGGCTCCAACGTGCCCCCTTACGTGGTGATTGCCCACAACCCGGCCGTGTACAACGGCGTGAACGCCTATATCCTGCGCTCGCGTGGCTACAAGGAGGAGCAGATCGACGACATCGCCTCGGCCTACCGCCACATCTATCAGAGTGGCTCGTCGCTGTTCAACGCCATGAAGCGTATCGAGGCTGATATCGAGCCCTCCGAGATACGCGAGAACATCCTGACGTTCTGCCGCGACAACAACCTTAAGCTCGTAGGCGTCAAGACCGACCTGTAATCCACAGGGCTCGAGTATTCGGGGCCTGTCGTGCAATCGTGTATTCGTGCATTCGTGAATTCGAGAAAGGAGATCTCGAGTACACGAATGCACGAATACACGATTATACGACGTTCCCGAGGGAACGGTTAAACAATTATACAACATGAAGAAGAAAACGATTTTCGACTTGCAGCGCGTGAGCGTCGAGGAGTATCGGCGCGAGGGGAAGCTGCCCCTTGTGGTGGTGCTCGATAACGTGCGCTCGCTCAATAATATAGGTTCGATTTTCCGCACGTCGGACGCGTTTCGCGTCGAGCGGCTGATGCTGTGTGGGATCACGGCTACTCCTCCGTCGATCGAGATACATAAGACGGCCTTGGGAGCCGAGGATTCGGTGGCTTGGGAATATTTTCCTGAAACGATGACGGCCGTGGAGAAGTTGAAGGAGGAAAAGTATACGATGTGCTGCCTGGAGCAGGTGCACGACAGCGTGGAGTTGCAGGACTTTGTGGTGGAGCGGGGGAAGCGCTACGCGATAGTCGTTGGCCATGAGGTGGACGGGGTAGATCCCCGCGTGGTTGACGCCTGCCATTATGCCATCGAGATCCCCCAGGAGGGCACCAAGCATTCGCTCAACGTGGCCGTCTCCACCGGCATCGCCCTATGGCACTTTTTCAGCCACCTAGGGAGCCGATAGGGCTTATGAGGCCTATGGGTTGAGGGGGCTTAGTGGTTGGTGGTGGAGAGGCGGATGAGCTCGAGGCGGGTGGCCGATTTTTTGAGGATTTCCATGGTGAAGTCGCCTATGTCCACTTTCTCGCCCTCGGCGGGGATGGTGCCGGTGGTGAACAGGATGTAACCGGCGAGTGTCTGATACTCATCGTCCTCGGGGATATCGAGATGGAATGTCTCGTTGACCCAAGCGACCTCGGCTCGTCCCGAGAACTCGTAGACACCGGGGGCGACCTCGCGGGCGGTGATCTTGGAGTGGTCGTGCTCGTCCTGGATGTCGCCGAAGATCTCTTCGACGAGGTCCTCGAGGGTAACCAGTCCGGCGGTGCCACCAAATTCGTCCACGACAATCGCCAGCGAGCGTTTCTCGCTGAGCAGGCGTCGCATCATCTTGTTGGCCATCAGGGCCTCGGGGGCGAAAATCACGGGTTTCACAGCGTCGTGCCAATCGACATTGGTCTCAAATAGTTCACTCACGTGAATGTAGCCCAATACGTTGTCGATATCTTCCTTGTATACAATGATTTTGGAGCGGCCTGAAGAGGTGAACAGCTGGGAAAGCTGCTCGCGGGTTGTGTCGTCGATGTCGACGGCCACGATCTCGTTGCGCGGGGTCATGCAGTCGCGCAGGTGGGTGGAGGAGAAGTCGAGGGCGTTGTGGAAGATTTTCACCTCGTTTTCCACCTCGGTTTTGTCCTCGACGCTTTCGTCGATTGTGCGCTCGAGGTAGTCGTTGAGATCTCCGATCGAGAGGCCTCCAAGCGGGGTGTCGCCATTTTTCAGACCGCAAATCTTCATCAGAAGCCTCGAAATCCACGTGGTCAACAGCGAAATCGGGAACAACACGATGTAAATCAGCCACATAGGCAGTGCGAACAACTTCAGCGAGCGGTTGGGGTTGATGCGGAACACTGTTTTGGGAAAGAACTCGCCCGTTAGGAGGATTATACCGGTAGAAATCAGCGTCTGTAAAAGGAGTACCAGCGCCTCGCTGTGGGTCCACGACATGAGCCAGGGCTCGAGCAGGTAGGCGGTGCCCATGCCGTAAATTACGAGCATGATGTTGTTGCCCACGAGAATGGTGGAGATGAAGAATTGGGAGTGCTGGTAGAAGATGTTGAGGGCGCGGGAGAGGATTCCGCCCTTCTTGACGTCAAGCTCGACGCGCACGCGGTCGGACGTGATGAAGGCAATCTCCATTCCCGAGAAGAAAGCGGAGAAAACGAGCGAAACCAGGGCGATTATAAGCCAACGTGTTGATTCTGCGTCCATTATCGTGCTCTTTGGATTTTTAGGGGGCCTTGGGAGGGTGGCTCGGGTTGGTGCTGTCCCGTCGAGACGACGTGACTTCCTGCCTGTTGCGGTCCCGCCGATACGACGGGGGTGCCTGCCTGCTGTCCCGCCGCGACGGCGGGACTTCCTGCCTGGCGCTGGCTCGTGGAATCGGAGGGACTTCCTTTCTCGCCGGGTTGCCGGTTTTCGTCGACGGGGAAGATGCCTGAGGGGCGTCGGATGGTGTAGCGGGTCATGGTTTCGTTCGACTCGAATCCGTAGCCCTCGATGATGCGGTCGGAGCGCTCAATGTGGATGAACGAGTCGGAGTAGACTTTGCGGGCGTTTTGGTCCCAGAAGAGTTGTTGGGTGAGGAAACGGTCTCCGGCGACGTTGCGCATTCTCACGTTGGAGTCCAAGCGCCACAGCTTGCGCTGTGAGAAGTAGACGGCCGAGTCGGCTCGTAGGGTTGCCTCCTGGCGGAACAGGTTGTCGTATTTTTCGAGGAACAGTCCTTCGGGGAAAGTCCAGCGTGGCGTGCGGGCCTCGTCGAAGACGTACCATATTGGGGCCGTGATGTGGTAGCGGGTGTAGCCCGAGTCGGAGATGAACGTGGCGACGTTGACGGTGGTCATCGTTGGCACATATTCGAGGTCGGCGACGTTGTTCACGCGCTCGGTGTCGTCGTCGCCGCAGGAGCCGAGGGTGCAGGCGGCGAGGGCCACGGCAATGGCCGCCGGTAAGAGGCTTAGGCGGGACGGCCGCTGAGGGCAGCGGCCACTCCCAGGGAGGGCTGACGCATGAGAGGGGTGGGTGTCCATGGCGTCAACGTATCTTGTTGCGCCAGAACCACATCTCGTTGAAGTTAACGCCAACGGTGATGTTGAAATATTGTTCCTTAACCAGCGGATCGGGGTGGGCTTGGCGGTGCTTGTACTCGAACCCGAGAGAAACCACAGTCTTGTTGGCGGTTACTGGTAGGCCAAAACCAATCGAGGCGCCCCATTCGCGCACGTTGTTGCCCGAGACGTTCAGGTAGTCGTGGTTGTAGTAGGCTCCGCAGCGGTACTGGATGCGGTGGGCGTAGTTGCCGCGGGGATTGGGCTGCCATTGAAGGCCGCCGGCGAGTTTCCAGCGGTTGTCGAATTTCGAGCTTTCAAATCCCTCGATTGCCTGATACTTGACGTCGGCCCAGGGCTGATAGGTGAAGTCGATTTCGGCTAAGATGCGTTTGTTCCACTCGTAGGCGATACCCACGCCGTAAGTGGCTGGCAGGGAGCACTTGCCGTGGAGTGAAGTGTAGCCCACGGTATCGGGCGTAGCGTCGTTGTTAACGTCGTAGTACACGCCCCACATGTGGCCCAAGAGTGACTTGCCGGGCGAGTAAGTGACACCCACGGTAAGGCGGTTTTTGCGGGTGAGCTGGTGGGAGTATTGTGCGCCGAATTGCAAGTGGTAGTCGCGCACCTGTATCACGCGCTCGAACAGCGACGTCGAGCCTGCGTCGGTGATGGCGTAGATGTCATTGGTGGTGGTGCCGAAGAGGTAGCTGGCGTTAAAGCCGATGGAGAAACCTTTGAACGGGAGTGCGCCGAAGCCAAGGTAAAGTTGGTTCAATCCGCCTGAGCCGGAGGAGCTTACGCTGCCGTTGTCGATGTCGGAGCCGAATGAGTAGCCCACAGAGGAGTAGGGGAGTAGGCCCACCGAGCCGCCGAGCCAGCGGGTGATGGGAAATTGCATGGTCATGTAGTCGAGGCCTCCGCCGAAGTTTTTGCCGGAGCCCCCGGAGTCCTTGCTCCACAGGCGGGTGACGTCCATGCCGATGTCGTAGAGGAACGTCAGGGAGTCGCACCACGCATAGCTTGCGGGGTTCATCACGTTGATCTGCCGGCCGGAGTTCATGGCGTACCCCACGCCGCCCATAGCTCGCTGGGCCGAGGTGGCGTTGTCGTTCAACAGGCCGTATCCGTAGCGGGAGTAGGGGCTCATCGAGAGTTGGGCGACGGCGGTGATAGAGGCCATGACGGCCGCGGCAAAGATGATGGTCCTAAAGGATTTCATTGTATCGTAAAATGCAGTTAAGGCCCTCGCTCACGAGCTGAGGCTCGATGTCGGCCTGGAATGTGAGGTGGGGTGTTATCAAATCGCGGTCGCCTCCGGTGATGACGGTGACGGCCTGCGGAGAAAGCTGGCTACGGTAGTACTCAAGCTCGCCCACGACGCCGTTGATGGCTCCCGAGCGCAGGGCGTTACATGTGTCGCGGCCCCACAACTCCACGGGCTGGTCGAGCTCCACCAGGGGCAGCCGGGCCGTGTAGTGGTTGAGGGCCTCGAGGCGCATGCGTGGTCCCGGGGCGATGTTGCCGCCAAGGTAAACGCCGTCGGCCGTTACAAGGTCGTAGGTGATGGCCGTGCCGATATCGACCACGAGCACCTCCTCGCCGCGGTGGCGGTTCCAGGCTCCCACAGCGGCCGCGATGCGGTCGTGCCCGAGGGTCTTGGGCGTGCGGTAGCCGAGCTGGATGGGCAGGGGGGTGAGGTGGGTAAGCTCGTAGACGCGCATTCCGGCGTGTCGCAAGGCGTTGATCACCGTGGCTCCCGAGGCGGCCACGCTGCAGTAGATGGCGCCGCGCAGGGGGTAACGGGAGGTGAGCTTGAGCAATCGCGAGGGGTCAAGACGGTCATGGAGGCAGTGGGTGACGAGGGTCTCGCCATCCCACACCGCCAGCTTGGCCGCACTGTTGCCCTGGTCGATTGTGAGGTTATAACTCATTGCGGTGGCAAAAGTAGTAAATTCTTGCCAAACTACGCTAACCTCGCGGCTTTCTTAACATTTAGCAATGTTTTATTCAGTTTTCAGTTTTCAGTTTTCAGTTTTCAGCCGTTGGTGAAGGTGGTCGATTTCATTCGACTCAAATCGACTTAAATCGACTTAGGTCGACTTAGGTCGACTTAAATCGACTTAGGTCGAATGAAATCGATCTCGTCGAGGAAACCTGCTGGTCCTTTACCCTTTATCCTTAATCCTTAAGAAGAAAAAGGCCTTGGCCTTATTCCTCTTCCATTCCGGGGCCGGCGACGGTGCGCGCCATGATATAGTCCTGGAACTGCTGCTTGTAGCTCTCGGAGATGGGTAGGTTGTGGGTGCCGAACACCACGCGGTTGCGCTCGATCAGCCTTACGTGGTTGAGGTTGACGATGTAGCTGCGGTGGATGCGCATGAACATGGTGGAGGGGAGGTATCGCTCCAGCAGGCGCATCGACATCAGCGTCATGATCGACTTTTGGTCCTGCGTGAGGTAAATTTTCACGTAGTCCTTGAGCCCTTCAACGAAGAGGATCTCTTCGAAGGGAATCTGGATAAGCTTGTATTCGCTCTTGACTATCAGGTGATTGCGACGGGATGTGGAGGCCGCTGGGTTGCGGGCGGCCTGTGTCCAGGCCAGGGCGCGGTTGGCTGAGGTGAAGAATTCCTCGTAGCTGATGGGCTTGAGTAGGTAGTCGAGGGCGCCCACCTTGAAGGCCTGGATGGCGTACTGGTCAAAGGCGGTGGTGAAGATCGCCTTGGTGTGGGCGGGCATGATTTTGGAGAATTCCATGCCGTTGAGCTGGGGCATCTGAATATCCATGAACACCAGGTCGACATCCTCGGTAAGGATAGCTTTGACGGCGTCCTGGGCTGAGGCGTAAGAGCCTACCAGCTCGAGGAACGGCGTGCGCTCCACGTAGGAGCAGATTAGTTGGTTGGCGATCGGCTCGTCGTCGATCACGCAAACGCGCAGTTTATCCATTTTCTTCGGTATTATTGGGTAAATTTACTGTCAAGGTGACGGTGTATACGCGGCCGTCGTCGCTGATGGCGAGGCTCGCGGCGTCGCCGTATATGAGGTCGAGGCGGCGACGCAGGTTGTCGAGGCCCACGCCGTGGTTGCTGCCGTCGATTGTGGGCGCTAGTGGCGTGGAGGTTCCGCCGGTGGGGGCGAAGGAGTTGGTAGTGACGCATTTCACCACGCCCTCGTGGCCTGTGATGGTGATTGTGATCGGTATCGTGGGGTCGACGTGGCCGTGCTTGAAGCAGTTTTCGACCAGCATGACGAACAGCATGGGCGCGATTTGGGCCTGCGCCATGTCACCGGGGTCGAGGCGCACCACGATCTTGTAGGCCGTGCTCAGGCGCAGGCGCATCAGGTTGATGTAGCTGTCGATGAATTGCAGATCGGTCTTCAGCGGCACAGTTCCCTTGGGCTCGTCGTACACCACATAACGCAGCATCGCCGACAGCTGGTGAAGGGCGTCCTTGGCGCGGGTGGGATCGAGGTCGATCAGGGCGTAGATCGTGTTGAGGGTGTTGAACAGGAAGTGGGGGTTCAGCTGTGCTTTCAGGCGCTGGATCTCCTCGCGGCGCTCGATCTCGCGTATCTCCTCCTGGCGCTGGCGCAACTGGAACCATCGGTCGTTCAGTTTCAAAGCCACTGACAGTCCGATGATTAGCACAAGCATCACGGCGTCGCGGCTCCAAGCGCCCCACATGCCGCCATGTGGAGCATGTCGAGGGCCACCGCCGGGCCTTTCGCCCCGATGGAACATAAATCCGTCGGGGTGATCATGCATGTGCAACCTGAATATCAGCGTCAATAACACCATGGCAGTCACGACAACAAACAGGTTGTAAACGAAAAATCGCCATGTGTGTCGTTGGGCGCCAAGTGTTTGCGGGATTATCCAATAATAGTTGACGTAGAACACGGCCAAGTAGACGATCGCCTTAAAATATACCTCTTCGGGGATGCGGTGACTGTCACTGCCGAATGTCATGATCATTTCGGGCACGACCAGAAGTATCGATATCACCAAGAGGTGAATCAACACTGTCGACACGCGGCGCCGCCGTTGTATGCTGTCTACCATATTATATATAAGGATGCATTAGTGATGAACTTTCCCTGGGGTTTAGGGTCGGTCCCTGGGTTTTCTGGCGATGATTTAATGATCAACCAGCGCAAAGTTACGGCTTTTGGTAGATATTTCATTATCAAATAGACAAATTCCCCCGATTGGTAGTCACTTTTCCCCGATTTAACACCATATCACCTGAAATGACGGGGACTCCCTTAAAAAACCTTTAACTGATGGTGATAGGGGTGGCAGGAACGTACACGTAACCCGGGAGGGCCGGCTCATGGACGGCCAGTGC
>JAJPXC010000069.1 GCA_021205635.1 Bacteroidales bacterium
GACGAGCACGGCTGGGACGACAACGGCGTGTTCAACTTCGAGGGCGGCTGCTACGCTAAGGTGATCAACCTCGACAAAGACAGCGAGCCCGACATCTACAACGCAATCCGCAAAAACGCCCTTTTGGAGAACGTCACCGTCGACAAGGACGGCAAGATTGACTTCACCGACAAGAGCGTGACCGAGAACACCCGCGTATCCTATCCTATCAACCACATCGAGAAGATCGTTACCCCCTCGGAAGGCCCCGCCGCCAAGGAAGTGATCTTCCTCTCGGCCGACGCTTACGGCGTGCTTCCTCCCGTTTCGATCCTTACCCCCGAGCAGACCAAGTACTACTTCCTCTCGGGCTACACCTCCAAGCTGGCCGGCACCGAGCGCGGCATCACCGAGCCCACCCCCACCTTCTCGGCCTGCTTCGGAGCAGCCTTCTTGTCGCTCCACCCCACCAAATACGCTGAGGAGCTCGTTAAGAAGATGGAGAAGAGCGGTGCCAAGGCCTACCTGGTGAACACCGGCTGGAACGGCACCGGCAAGCGTATCTCTATCAAGGATACCCGCGGCATCATCGACGCCATCCTCGACGGCGCTATCCTCAAGGCTCCCACCAAGGTGATCCCCATCTTCGGCCTTGAGATCCCCACCGAGCTTCCTGGCGTTGACCCCAAGATCCTCGACCCCCGCGACACCTACGCCAACCCCGAGGAGTGGACCAAGAAAGCCACCATGTTGGCCGAGAAGTTCATCAACAACTTCAAGAAATTCGAGGGCAACGAGGCTGGCCGCAAGCTCGTAGCCGCAGGTCCCCTGCTCTAAACCACAAATGAACTTTTAAGTCAAATTTCTCTGGTGGAATTTTGACTACGAATTTAACGAATTATACGAATTGTCTCCCGGGGCGATTCGTATAATTCGTTTTTGCGTAAGCAAAAAATGATTCACGACAAGATTCGTTTAATTCGTGAGATTCGTTTAACTTGCGTATGACGAAATAAATCAATATTTTTGCATTAACAAAAGCCAATCAACAGATATGACCCCATTAGTTAGCATTATCATGGGCAGCACCTCCGACCTGCCCATCTTGCGCAAAGCCGCCGCGTTCTTGAACGAGATGGAAGTGCCATTCGAGATGAACGCCCTTTCGGCCCACCGCACCCCCGCCGAGGTGGAGAAATTCGCCACCGGAGCACAGGCACGCGGCATCAAAGTGATTATCGCCGCCGCCGGTATGGCCGCCGCACTCCCCGGAGTGATCGCAGCGTTGACCCCTGTGCCCGTTATCGGCGTGCCTATCAACTCCAGCCTCTCGGGCGAGGACGCTCTGCTGTCGATCGTTCAGATGCCCCCGGGTATCGCCGTCGCCACCGTAGGCATTAACGGAGGATTGAACGCCGCTATCCTCGCCACCCAGATTCTCGCCCAAAGCGACCCCGCAATCAACGAGCGCTTCATTGCCTATCGCCGTTCCCTCAGCGAGAAGATCGTCAAGGCCAACGAGGAGCTCAAAAAAGAGATCTACCGCTTCAAGACCAATTAATATGCAATATACCAGGCGCCCCACCATCGTGGCCCGCGTGGGCCGCGTGGGCATCGGCGGCGACAATCCCATACGCATCCAGTCGATGACCAACACGTCGACTCGCGACATCCCCGGGTCGATCGAGCAGATACGCCGCTTGGCCGACGCCGGCGCCGAGATCGTGCGCCTCACAGCCCAAGGCGAGCCGGAAGCACGCGCTATCGGCCAGATGCGCCAGCAGCTTCACGCCGAGGGCATTGACGTGCCTTTGGTGGCCGACATCCACTTCAACCGTCGCGCCGCTTTCGCCGCCGCCGAGGAGGTTGACAAGGTGAGAATCAACCCCGGCAACTTCGCCGATCCTGGCCGCGTGTTCCGCAAAATCGAGTATACCGATGCCGAATATATGGCTGAAGTACAGCGGGTTGAGGACATGTTCAAGCCGTTGATCGACCTGTGCAAGGAGCGAGGTGTCGCCTTGCGTATCGGCGTCAACCATGGCTCGCTGAGCGACCGTATCATGAGCCGTTACGGCGATACCCCAGCAGGCATGGTCGAGAGCGCAATGGAATACCTACGAGTGTGCCAGAAGGAGGATTTCGACGACGTGGTGATCTCCATCAAGTCGTCACGGCCCATGGTGATGATCGAAACCGTCAGATTGCTCGTCAAGGCCATGGACGCCGAAGGGATGCATTACCCGCTGCACCTGGGCGTCACCGAGGCAGGCGACGGCGAGGATGGGCGCGTGAAATCGGCCGTAGGCATCGGCGCGCTGCTGCGCGACGGCATCGGCGACACTATCCGCGTCTCCCTCAGCGAGGACCCCGTCAACGAGATCCCTGTCGCCCGTTTCCTGGCCGCCTACGCCACCCGGCTAGGGGGGCCGGCCTTGGACGGCCATTTAGGGGGGCCGGCGTTCGACGGCCAGAACGCGGATGCCCTAGGGGGGCCGGCGTTCGACGGCCAAAACGCGGATGCCCTAGGGGGGCCGGCGTTCGACGGCCATACTCACCCTCGTCAGCCCCAAGTTATCGCCATCGATCGAGATGCCACCTACCCCGAAGACGCCACCCCCGACTATTTCCTCGACGATATCACTGCCACTGTCATCTCCCACCACGACAACGACCCGCTTGCCATCCTCGAGGAGGCCAAAAAACATAACGGACTGGTAATACCCCGCTTGACCTACCACAGCGCGCCTGCCGACGAGGTAGCCGTTATGGCCGCCTGCGACCTTGGCTACCTGCTGGTCAACGGCCTGCGCGACGGAGCGATTATCGAGGCCGACTCGCTCACGCCAGTCGAGGCCGCGCGCCTCACTTTCAACATCTTCCAGGCCTCGGGATTGCGCCAAACCAAGGCCGAATTTATCTCGTGTCCAGGTTGCGGTCGCACCCTTTTCGACCTTCAAGAGACCCTCGCTCGCGTAAAAGCCGCCACCAACCACCTTAAACACCTGAAAATCGGTGTGATGGGTTGCGTGGTGAACGGTCCGGGCGAGATGGCCGACGCCGATTTCGGCTACGTGGGAGCCGCCGCTGGGCGAGTGAGCCTATACCGAGGCAAGGAGTGCGTCGAGAAGAATATCCCTCAGGAGGAGGCCGTCGACCACCTCGTAGAGCTGATTAAACGTGAAGGACAATGGATCGAACGCCCGTAAACACCGAGGAAACAACATATTACACACTCCCTTCGGGTCTGCGCGTCATGACACAGCGGGCCTCCCGCGGCGCTCAAGTTGAGTACTGTGGATTGGCGGTCAACGCCGGTAGCCGCGACGAGCGCGAGGGCAAGGACGGCCTCGCCCACTTCGTCGAGCACACCATTTTCAAGGGCACCGCCAAGCGCCGCTCGTGGCACATCATCAACCGCATGGAAGCCGTTGGTGGAGAGCTCAATGCTTATACAACCAAGGAGGAAACGATGATCTACTCGATCTATCCCGCAGGATACTTTGAGCGTGCCGCCGAGTTGATTTTCGACCTTGCCACCAACTCTCAATTCCCTGACAGCGAATTAGATAAAGAGCGCGAAGTGGTGTGCGACGAGATCGATTCCTACCTCGACCAACCTGCCGAGGCTGTGTTTGACGACTTCGAGGAGAAGATATTCGCCGACTCACGTCTATCCCACAACATCCTGGGCACCGATGAGAGCGTAAAGCGGATGACTTCAGCCGACTGTCGCCAATTCCTAAACGACAACTACGCCGCCAACAACCTGGTTTTCTTCTACATAGGAAACCTCGATCCCGAAAAGGTGAGAAAAACGGTCGAAAGATATGCTCAGGGCTTGCCGTTAAATGTCGACCGTCCCGAGCGCATAGCGCCACCTGTGGTGGCCCCGTTTATGGCTACCCGGCATATCGACTCACATCAAGCCAACACGGTAATCGGCGCTCGCCTTCCCGGCATGTACGAGATTGATCGACACGCACTTGCTTTGGTCAATAACATACTTGGAGGACCCGGCATGAATTCACGCCTGAACGTCGCCTTGCGCGAGCGACGCGGCTTGGTCTACTCGGTCGACGCCTCGACAATCATCTACACCGACGCCTCCCTGCTGGCCATCTACTACGGATGCGACCCCGAGGACAACCGTCGTTGCTATCGACTCATTCTCAACGAATTGGACCGACTGGCCAATAACGCGCTCTCGGAACGCCAACTCGCAGCTGCAAAGAAGCAACTAATAGGCCAGATGTTGCTCGGCTCCGACAACCGCGAGCAGATGGCGCTCTCCACAGCCCGTGCCACGCTTTATCACGGTGCCGCACTCACTCCCTGCGAGGTGGAGGAGCGCATCCAAGCCGTCACCTCCGAGCGCGTTCTAGCCATGGCCCAGCGCCTCACCTCCCCCTCAGCCCTCTCCCTCACCCCCAAACGTTAAGAGCCTTAGGAAAATAATTCCCCCATCGCCGACGCTTGTGCGCCTATCGATGGGGGAATTTGTTGTTGTTAGTCGGGCTGAGGGCAGCCCGACCTCCCAGGGTGGGCTACCGCATGAATTTGAGGGTCGAGGAGGCGGAGCGAGCGATGTACACTCCCGAGGGGAGCGACGCAACCGAAACGGTGCCGGTGGTGCTGCGTGCCACCTCTACGCCTGCCAAATTGTAAACCGATACGGGACCATCCGATGAGATCACCTCGGTGCCGTTGTAGAGGAGCTGCACCTTAGCCTCGGCCACGATGGGTTTCACACCCGAAAGAGTGACGTAGACGGTGGTGACTGCGGTGACGTTATGGAAACTGGCCGTAACTTGGGCCGTGCCCTCGCCTTTGGCGATGATATCCACATTCACGGCCGAGCCGTCGAAGACACTGCCAACGACATCAACCACAGCCACATCGCTGCTATCGGCGTAGCCACTTCCATCAATTGCGCTCTCACCAATCACGGTGAACGCCAAGGTAGCCTCCTCGTCAACCGAGAGGTAAACGACATCCTCCTGGGCCACGAGGGCGATGGGAAGGTTCTCGTAGTAGAGCACCGGGATGCCAGTGTACTCGCCTGCCATCCAAGGAGCGTCGACGCTGGTGCCCTTTTGGTAGCCAAGGGAGGCCAGAAGCTCGGGGGTCAAGCCATCGGAGGTGATGGTTGCGCCGTCAACCGAGGTGGTCGAGTCGTCCTCAACACTGAAGCCTTCGATTGCTAAGGCGTAGCAGTCGTTGATACCCTGCTCGGGGTTGGCCGGATAGCGGGGCCACTCGTCGGGGTTGCTATAGTCGGGGTTGTCGTTCCAATAGGGATCCTCCCAGTTGACCTCACCGGGCATGTCGCCGCTGGTGTAACCGGCGATACGGTGCACGTAGGCAGTATACATCGTGGCGGGAAGGTCGATCGTGGCAGCCGAGATGCAGGAGGTGATCACGTCATCCGAGCCCTCGTCCACTTGGCCGGCGATGCCGCCACCGTAGAGGGTGCCACCATGCTGGCAATTCATGTACATATTGCCCTCGCTGACGCAGCGCGTGATGGTGGGACGGGCTCCCATGAACGCCTTGACGATGGCCACGATGCCACCGCAGGTGGAGGTGGCGTAGGCGTCGGAATACACATGGCAGTCGGCCACGGTGCCGCTATTCAATTGGCCGGCGATACCGCCCCAGTTCTGGACAGCGGTGTAGACGTCCTTCACAAGGCAAGCCGATACGTTGCCGCCGTTGTTGGGGTTGGAGCCGAGGATACCGCCGACGGTGGCGTTATTCAGATACACGTAGCCGCCAATCACTTGCGACAGTTCAACCGAGGCTCCACCAACCAATTGGCCGACGATGCCGCCAAACGTGCCGCTGAACGTGCCGCTCACCTGGGGCTCATAAACCGCGACGTTGGAGATCACAGGTTGCGAGGTGCCGTCGGTGGTGAGGCGCCCAGCCACGATACCGGCCTCCGAGCCACCCGGGGTGACGGTGGGCTTGTTCACAGTGAAATCCTTGAGCGTAGCGGCGCCCATAACGGTGGAGAAGATGCCGGTGGAGCCGTCGAGGACGATGCCCGAAAGCACCTTGCCGCGGCCATCTAAAGAACCGGTGAAGTCGTTGCTCAATCCATTCCACTCCACGCCGGTGAAGTCGATGTGAGCGCCGAGCGCGTAATGAGAAGCGGGAGCTGCGTCAATGAGCATGAAGTCGCCCACGGTGGAGATCAGGTAAGGGTTGGCCTTGGTGCCGTCGCCGCCAGCGGTGAAGCTCTCTAAGGGGAGATTGGTAAGGTTGAGGGTGTACTGGTAGTTGGTGTCGTAGTAGACGGTAAAGAGCTTATGGTCGACAACGACCGAGCCCGACAAGGCCACATAGAGCAGCTTGCCACCCTTGGCGTCATCGGGGCCGAAGTCGAGCAGTTTGTTGCCCTCGGTGTCCATGATCCAGATATGGTCCTCGGTGGCCGAAGAGGTGTCGGAAATGGGTATTTTGACGATCACCATGTACTCGCGGGTGTCGTTGGTGTTGAAGATGTAGGGCGACAAGGCCGCACCGCTGATGTTGACGGTGGCCATCACCACGTCGGGACCGAGGTTGAGGTCCTCCCAGTGGTCAAACGTGCCATCGGGGTTGAAGAACGCCATCTTCTGGATCACATTCTCTTGCTCGTCCACTTGGCCTTGGGTAAGGGCCGAGAGGATTTGGTAGCCGTTCTTGGAGGCAACGCGGTCGATCGAGGTGGAGAGGGTGTAATCTTCCAGAGCGAAGGGGATGGAGCAAACCTCCTGGCACGATGGCACCTCGACGAAGTGGTAGGCGTCGGCGTTCTCGTTGTAGAAGCAGTACATCGACGAGTAGCCGCGCACGTCGTTGAGCAGCTTGCGACCGGTAGCCTCGGTGCAGACGGTCTTGACGGTGTTGCCGTCCTGGTCAACCACCACGATGTCGTCGCAGAACGAGTCGGACGAGTTGATGTAATGCTCGTAGGTGATGACGTAGAGGGGAGTGCCGTCGGTCGAGAAGAAGTCGAGGTCAAGGTCATTCTGGCCGCGGAACAAGCCCATGGTGGGAATCGAGTAGAGGTAGCCGTCCTTGGTGGCCATAGGGATGCGTGTGGTCTTGATCAGCTCGAAATCCTGGTCGTAAAGGTCAATGATGAAGGTGTTGTCCTCGTTGACGACAGGCTCCTGGTCGTAGGGGATGTCGGGGTCGAAGTAGGGCTTCTCGCAGTGGGGCATGGCGAAGTAGAGCTTGCCGGCCGAGGCGTTCATCAGGATAGGATAAGCGCCGTTGCCCGAATCGGCCACGAGGTCGTAATCGATGTCGATGGTCTTCACCAGGGTAGGCTTGCCGCCGGAGTAGTAGGTGGCCTTGGAGTAGACGTCGTATTGCAGCCAGTAGTTGTACTGCGAGTCGTAGCCGTCGCGTTCAAAGAGCATGTAGTAGCTCTCGGAGTAGGAATCGGTGGCCACGTTGGAGATCTGCACCTGGTTGCCCTCGATGGTCAACAAGGGGGTGGAAGCGCCATTCTCCATTGCGAACACGTGGTTGTAGCAGTGGCCCGAGTAGTCGCTGGTTACGGCGTGGATGAAGATCATCACCTCGTATTTGTCGTCGTAGTTGAAGAACTTTTGGGTGACGGTGGGATTGAGCTGCACCGAGTTGACACCCAACTCGTTATCGGCCAGCTCGAAGGTGTCGTTGATCGAGGCGATCACGTCTCCGGTTGAGTCGTAGATCTTGAGGTTGACGCCGGCGTAGAACGACCATGGGTTCGAGGGGTCGGTCAAGATATAGTCGGCGGTGTAATACCACGACTCGCCGTTGGGGCCGGTAAGAGTGCCGAAATAGTCGGTGGGACCCAGCTTGGTGTCGCTGTCGGTGACGGTCGACTTCAAGCGGCTCTTGGCGTGGCGCGCCTTGGCTACCCGTTGATTGCCCTGCCCGGCGATGGTCCACTCGTTCTGCTGGGGGAAGCTGGCGGAGGGGACGGCCGACGCGGGCAAAGCCATAGCCAATGCAAGCGCGATTGCGCCTAGGGATTTTAAAGTACTGTGGGTCATAAGCTTAAATTTAAAGTTGTTATAGTTTTATAGTATTCAGTTTTCAGTTTTCAATTTTCAGTTAATGTTTTTTCGCTGTAACGCTGTAACGCTGTAACGCCTCGAGGTGGACACTCACCACTCACCACTCACCACTAACCACTAACCACTAACCACTCACCACTCACCACTTACCACTACCTCGCCTTCTGGAGGCCCTTGTGCTGGTTGTTGTAGGAGGAGCCTGTGCCGTACGACTTGTTGGAGGTGTTCCACATGTCGTCGCCGAAGTCTTCCTCATCCTCCTCCTCGTCTTGGTCGGATTGTTGGCGTTCGCGGGTTACGGGCTTGTTTTTCTTAATATCCATAGGCTTTTGCTGGTCGAGCGGCGTGTTGTAGATGTCCCACGACTGCTCGATGTCCCAGTTTTTACGCAGGTTGAGTTTGCCGGGGTAGTAGTATACCTCCTCGGGCTGGATTTTCTCGGAGATGCTGCCGGTGGTCCACAGGCCGTCGCCGTTGGTGTCGATGAAGCAGCGGGCGTAGTAGGTGCCGGGGTAAACGTAGGTGAATTCGGCCATGCCGTCGTCGTCGACCTTGGTGCGCAACACTGGAGCGTCGCTGCTGTTGAGTAGCTCAACCACAAGCGGCAGGTCGCGCTGGGCGAGCTTGAAGTAAAGGTTGGCGTACTCCTCGAGCCCTTTGACCTTAAATTCGTGGGTGATCGGGCGGTTGTGCTCGTTGTATGCGCCCTGGATGGCCGCCGAGTCGATGGTCAAGCGGTAGTCGGCGCCTGGCTCCCATTCCAGATCCATGCGGTAGCGCAGTAATGGGTGGAGCGAATCGGGAACGATGCGGGCGCGGTAAACTTGCGTCCACACCGAGTCGATCATCTGCTCCAATCTTACGCCCTTGGGCAGGATCGTGTCAAGCGGTTGCGAGGCCTCGAAAATAAGGGGCTTGTTGATGTCGTGCGACTGTTGCGACATCACGTTGAACGTCAAGAAGTTGATCTTAGGCAGAGAGTCGTTCTCCTCCTCGTCGTCCTTTTTTTTCTTTTTTGTCTCCTTGGGAGGGCGATAGAAGAATTTGAGGGTGTCGGTGGTCCATGAAATCCGGTCGAGGGTGTCGGTGCGCAGGTAGCGCATGGCGATAAGCAAGGAATCCTGGAGAATGACGGCGCTGTCGGTAATCCAGTAGTTGAGGGAGTCGCGTGTGGCGTTAACGTCGAGGCGGCTCCACTCACGGTCGGTACGGCCCTCATTTGCGCCGTTGACGATGGTCAACAGTGGCAGGGAGTCGCTCGGAGCGGCGAATCTCACCTCGAGCATCTTGTTGGTGGGTCGCTTGTAGTCCTTGAGGTACTGCGCCGAGTAATTCTCGTTGAACCAGCACAGTAGCACATCGGCTGGAGCATAGGCGGTACCTATGCGGGTGACGATAGAGTCCTCCTCGAGCGAAGATTTTAGGGTGTCCTGAAAATTGTAATTGGAGGCCGAGGGGGTGATGATGGTATCGAAGAAGGCGACATCTTCCGAGCGGTCCCAGTGAAGGTCGCGGTTGAGGTCGTTAAGGGCAAAAATGCGGTAGTCGCCAGGCTTGAGGTTGCGCACGGTGAACTGTCCCAACTGGTTGGTGCGGGCAATGCGCTCCAAAGGGAGGGTGGTGATGGCCGAGTCGGCGAGGTTGGAGTAGACGCCCACGAGCATCCCTTGGGCAGGCTCGAGGTTTTCGGCTTGAAGAACCATGCCCGAGATCTGGAGGGTGTCGAGGACGTCGCCAGTGGAGAATGCCATGGCAAAGCCGTCGAGGATGTTGCCTTCGTTGAGGTCGCGGATGGCGTCGGAGAAGTCGAGGGTGTAGGTTGTTTCGGGCTTGAGGGTATCCTTTATGTCGACAATCAGGCGACGGCCCGATGCGGTAACTGAGGGTTGCTGCACCTGTGCCGGGGAGATAACCACCTTGTTGAGCACGTCCTCCACCTTGATGTTTTCGTCAAAAGTGATGACGACGCGCGGGTCGGTGTAGTTGAGGGTGTTAGGCGCGGGCTTGGAGCTAACGAACACCGGGGGCGTGACATCCTTGGGCCCGCCCTCGGGACGGCCCATAGAAGCGCACGCGGCCATCAGCACAGTGATGACCACCCCCGCCAGCACGCGCATAGTATTTTTAGCATTCAGCATCAGCTAATAGCTCGCAGCCCTTTATCCTTAATACTTTATACTTAATACTTTATACTTAATACTTTATACTTTATCCTTAAAGCGAAAAGCCCTCAGGCTTTTCGCTTTGGTGTACCCCGGAGCGGAATCGAACCGCTATCAAAAGTTTAGGAAACTTCTATTCTATCCGTTGAACTACCAGGGCTTCGGTTGTCTTATGGCCGCTGAGGGCAGCGGCCGCTCCCAGGCTGGGCATCCGCTCGGAAAGCGGTACAAAGGTAACGCTTTTTGTGGAAAACAGCAATATCTCAAGCTAATTTCGCTATGCGACAAGATAGGCCGCGCTGCGCAGCGCGGCCTATCCGGCACTAACTTACATCTATACTTTCTATTTAAGGCTCTGAAATGTCTATGTTTTTCAGGTTGTTACTTCGGAATCTTACTATGGGGATGGGTGCCGGGGCCTATCGCCGCCCCGGCGACCCTTGGATAGATAACGCGTTTAGAAGATTACCTTCTGGGTGGTGTTGCCCTGTACCTTCACCAGCAACTGGCCGTGCTGGGGGTTGAGGACGCGCTGGCCCTGGAGGTTGTAGTAGATTATCGGGGCGGTGGCGTCGACCGTGACGTTCTCAACACCGGTCTGAACGGTCTTCGAGACGGTGGCGGTGGCCTCAACTACCACGTATTTCTCGCCGTCGATCAGCTGGACGGAGGCGTCGCGCAGGAGCGAGTGGCTGCTGGCCACGGTCTCGTCGTCGAGCAGTCGGAAGTAGGCGCGGGCCACGTATGTGACGTTGACGCTCTTGGTGCACTGATCCTCGACGTAGATCACGTCGCTGTAGTCGAAGAGGTCCTCGCAGTCGGCGCTGGTGCTCAGGTCGTCGCCCTCGCTGGTGGCCATGATGACGTCGTCCTCATCTTCCTCTTCAACGGGCTGGTTGCCTTCTTGGCAGGAGAGGAGTTCCTCGCCCTCGATGTTGAAGCCGGTTGCGGTGTCGAAGGTGTGAACCTCGTCGTTCGCGGCATCGGTCTTGCGCCAAATGTTGAAGTGGCTGAGCTCAAAGTTGCTGGGGTGAACCACGTCAAGCACTTTGGGGAGTTCCGAACCCCATGCCTGGCGTTGGAGCGTGTGGTCGAACCACAGCGTCAACTCGGGCAAAGACAGCTTCAGCGAGGGGATGGGCTCAAGGTAGGTCTCGGGGGTACCGTAGGTGTTGACCTGCTCTTCACCCAGATAGGTGGTCGACGCGATGATGGAGGCAACGACGGGTACACCACGGTCGACTTTCGAGGAGATTGCGATCTCGTCGGTGGAGCTTTCGGCGGTACCGATCTGCTCGGCTTGCTCGTTCTGGATCTTGTAGATGGCATAGGAGTGGCCGGTCTCGTCGGTGATCGGGGTGATGGAGACGACAGAGTGGGCAGCGTCGAGCACGCGGTTGACGTCCAATTTAACTTCGTCGGCGGTGTGGGTCAACAGGATACCCTCGATGGTGGCGTGGGGGATGTCAACATTCTTGATGTTGGAGTAGTTGGCTGCCGAGGAGGCGTCGCTCTGGAATGCCACCTGGTAGGTGTAGGTATAGGGGTGGGTGTTGTCGAGCACGTTGGCCGAGAAGGAGTCGATGAACGGGATGAGGATCGCGTTGGCTCCGGTAGCGTAGTCGTAGCGGTAGGGAGCGTAGGGGACGATGGGGTTGGAGCCACCCTTGCTCTGGAATTTCACGTCGGCGAGGACGCTGAGCACGTTGGCGCGGGTCATCGACTTGAGAGCGGTCGAGTAAACGAGGGTACCGTCGGCGAGGGTCTCGATATCGGTTACCGTGAGGGTGCCAAGGGTGACAGGCTCGATCTCAACGTCGTCATAGCGGGTGACGGTGAACACTGATCCTACCTTCACGTCGTCGGCCGCGATGGGATCCATGTCGTGGTTGTATATCACATTTACGTGGTTGGCGTAGAAGTTGGCCCATTGCGCGGGCTCGTAGGTGCTGACGGGGCTAACGCCTACAGGGAGTTGGATTGCCTCACCGTCGCCCGAGTTGCAGGGGTCGAGGTCGAGCGCGTCGGGGGTGCCGTCGGCATCGGTGTCGCGCTGGAAGAAGGCGGTGTAGATCTCAAGGTTCTCGATGGCGTTCACAAGGCCGGTGATCGACAGGTGGATCTCGTCGAAGGGATGGCTGGTCTCCACGAAGAGCATCTGGAGGCCGGAGTGGCCAAGGAGGTCAACCGATGCCACGGAGAGGTCGGAGGATTTGTCGGCGGTCTCTACACCGTCGAGGAGGGTCTCAACGGCCATGGAGGAGATCACGTCGGCCGAGCCGAGGTATTTGTTGCTCTTTACCAGGAAACCGGCTTTACCGTTACCCGAGAATACGCGGTTGGCTTTCACAGCCACTTGGCTCTTGGAGGCCACGCCTGCGAGGCCGCCAAACTCGGTATAGGTGTCAAGGTCGCCATCGATCAGGTGGCACAGGTCGTGGATGCCCTCAGCGGCCGAGATGAGTCCGGGGAAACCGGTGTGGTCGTAGCAGATGGTGGCGCCTTGGGCGTCGGTGCTCAACAGCTCGAAGCCTTGGTTGGCGTAAGCGGCGGCGGTGGAGGAATCGGAGGCCGGCTCCTCGAATGCGTAGTAAATCTTGGTGTCGTTGAACAGGTCGAGGGTCAAGGTGCCGATCTTGGAGAGCACAACAGCGTCAAACGGCATGGTGGCCTTGAACGACACGCGGGTCTTGCCCGAGCCCTCGCTGATGAGCGACAGGCCCACGGTGGAATTTTCGTCGGCGACCGAGGTTTCTTGCTGAACGCCCTTGAGGTAGGTGGTGATGCAGTAGTAGTTGAGCAGGTCGAGGCCGAGCAGCGAGTTGGAAGGCTCGACTACGAATCCCACGCGGCGGGGCTGAGCCTCGGAGGCGTAGTATACCTCGCCGTCGGTGCGGGTTACGCCGTAGATTTCGTTCTTGCCGATAAGGTCGAGACCAAGGCCGTCGGAGTACTCATAATAGTTGTCGAGGTTGAGGTCGGTGCCCTTGAGCAGGTTGGTCTGGTCGGCGAGGTTGAGTTTCAACAATCCCCAGGAGGTGTTGGTGAACCAGGGGGACACGCCGTCGCCTACGATGGGACGCGAGGTGGAGTTGATCAGCGAGGCTTGCGGGTCGCGGGTAACGGTGATCACGTGGCTGCAGTCGCCAAGGGTGGCAAGCACTTTGTACTCGCCTTGGACGGTCATGCCGGTGATGGTGGAGCCGGAGATTGTGGCGGAAGCGCCTTCGGGCTGGGAAAGGATTGAGTAGGTGGTGCCGGCGGCTCCGGTGAAGGTGTATGTCGACTCGCCGCAGAGGGCCACGTCGGCGTCGGTGTAGAAGTCACAATCGGCGTAAGGATAAGCGGTGTTGTCCTTGGTGTAATAGTAGTAGAGGACGTCGGCGCCCAGTTGAATGCTCAAGGATCCCCAGGTCAAACCTACCATCTGGAACGGCTTGGTGGCGATAAACGAGTAGCGGTATTTGCCGCCACCGATCAACTCGAGGCCAAGCACGCTGGCGTCGACTGCGTAGCTCTCAATCTCTTCGCAAGAGTGATCGGCCACAAATAGGGATGCGTTGGTGTGACCGTCGGCCTGGCAATCACCGATGGCATAGGTCTTTATCACCATCGATTTGCCAATGGAAAGGTCGAGCAGGTTGCCGACCTCCATCACGAAGCCCACCTCGGTGTTGGCGGGAAACCACTCGCCGGTGCCCGGGTTGACGATGATGTTGCCACCGCCGCCAAGCAGGGTCGACATCGCGATGCCCTTATCGGTAGAGCTGATCAGGTTGGGGTAAGTGGTCGACAGGTGATTGTGGACCGTTACATTGGGATAGGTGCCCTTAACCATCGGCATTTCGGGGTTGTCGCCCACGAATGCGTAGTAGATCTTCAAGGCGTTGATCACGTCGATCGATACTCCCCAGGAGATCAGTCTTACCTCGTCGAAGGGGAGCGTGGTGGTGAAGCTCACTTTCGACTTGCCGCTCTGGTTGAACTTGATAAGGCCGATGTTGGCCACTGAGGAGTCGCTCGTTACCATGCTTTCCTCCTGCTTCTCGCCATTGAGATAAGTGGCAATTGCAAATGAGTTGAGAACGTCGACCGACAGCAGGCTCGTCCCACCGTTGGAAGCGTCAAGCTCGAAACCGGCAACGGTGCCGGCGGCGTATATGTGTTGGGTGTCCTTTACTGAAATAATAGGCTGATAAGCGAGGTCGATGCTTGCAAGGCCACCTATCGACATATAATTGTCAAGATTGGTGTCCAAAAGCGCGTTGACGCCCGAGGCTCCGCTAAGCACGGAGATAAGGTTGGCGTCGAGGTCGTTGACCAGGCAGTAACGTCCTACCAGCGGGGTGAGTTGCTCGGGAGTGGTGTATTCCACTTCCTGGGCTGAGGCCGAGAAGGCCGAGGCGATGAGCATGGATACGGCCATGCATAATTCCCTGAATTTCATAAATGTAAGTCTTGATGAATTAGTTTAAATGTTGAGGTTAAGCCTTAATTGGGGAGAGACTTGGTTGGATTTGTTTTTTCCTTTGGGGAGAGACGTTGTAGATGAAGTTTTTTGTTGGTTGAAGTTTTGATTTGCTTTTGTGCTTTTGACTCATGGGCCGGGTTGGGGTCTTTCGTCGTGTTGGTCTGGTTGGAATCAGATCGCTTTTTGTTGTTTTACGAGTCTCTGGGGTGGAATCAGATCTCTGCTTTTGTTTGTTCGGGATTAATCACGTCACAAAGGTGTTACAATTCCCTGACAATTATCCAAAATTTTTCCAAAAAATTTTGTGTGAAATTTCATCAACACCACAATCCCCTAAATACCAACCCATTACCAATTGTTACAAAAAGATTACGACAAAATCCTTCATCTGAGCCGCAACGCGTGCGAATTGGCAGTAACCCCAGGCTCCCTACGGTCACCCGGCGTTACTGCCAACTCGCCGCATTGCGGCTCAGTTGCGGCTCTGCCCCTACATTTTTTGCTTTTGCAGAGAAAAATACCGCAAAATACGCGGCATTTTACACCCGTAAACGCCGCAAATTCAGCATTACATAAGAGAATATGTGATTTAGGTTATTTGGAGGCCGGGGCTTCGGTGGCTTGGGTGCCATGGGCGGTCGCTGCCGCGGCGGCTTTGGCCTCGGCGATTTTGCGGCGATTGACGCCAACGTAGAAGGCTGTGAAGATACCCAGCGAGATGTACATCACTGCCTGCATGCCCCACACTACCAAAGCGTAGGCGGCGGCGTCGACCGCGCTGACGCCAAACAGTTCCAAGGCGTAGGCGATAGCGATGGTCCACGGCCCCAAACCGCCGTTGGACGGGATGATCGTGGAGCAAGAGCCGAAAACCAAGCAAACCAAGCCGGGCAGGATACCCAGCACCGTGCCGGGCGTGTTGACCATCTCGGTGGTAAACGTGAATGAGAAGAAGCAAACGTAAGTCTGCAGATAGTAGCACACCCATATTCCGAGCGTCAGCCACAGATACATTCCCACGGGCTTGACGTGGAACAGGGCAACGAAACCGGCCCACACGTGTTGCAGACCTCGGCGGAAGCTCTCCACCCAGCATATCCCTTTACCCCACCTCAATAACGCCCACGAGCCACCGATGACCACGACAACGCCCACCCACACCCACACGTTGGTGAACACGTCCTTGATGGCGTGGCCAACGGCGTAGTGGGCGAAGAAGTTGCCCATTTGCGTGGGGGTGAAGATGGCGGCGAGGATTATGGTGCCGATGACACAGAGCAGGTCGGCCGTGCGGTCGCCGAAGTCGGTGCCAACGACGGTCATGAACGGCGCGCCCTCGCGTCGCGACACGTACAGGCATCGCCAGGCCTCGCCCAAGCGTGGGAACACAAGATTCAAGGCGTAGGCGCCGAAGATAGCGCATGAGTCGACGATGATAGGCATCTTGGGTATACCCACCTCGGTCAACTGCATGTCCCAGCGTATTCCTCTGATTATCAGCGACAGGGTGGTGAACAACATCATGGCGGCAATCCACCAGAAGTTGCACCCGCGGGCGATGATCTGCATCACCTCGTGGAAGTTGACCTTATGGAAAAACCACAGCAACAAGCCCACGGAAATCGCCGTGGGTAGCACGTAGCGGCAAATGGCGCCGATGATTTTGCCAAAATCGCTGCGCTTGCACTTTCCCGGTGTCGTCTCGGAGGCTCCCATACATATTCAACAACTGGGAGGGGTTTTCAGTTTTTTAGCAAGGAGCTTTCCTCCTATATTCATTTTAAGGAGGAAAGGAGGAAAGCGGCAGCCCTCCCTGGGAGCGGCCGCTGCCCTCAGCGGCCTCCCTATTTTCCCAGCTCGGCGGCGACGGCGGCTTTCAGCTCCTGGTCCTGCAGGTCGCGGAAGAGGATGGTGCCGTCGGGCGAGAACAGGATGATGCACGGGATGCCCGAGATGCCGTAGAGGTCGGTGGGCACCTCCTTGGCCCCTAGTATCTGCTCCCAAGGCAACTGGTAGCGCTGGATTGCCGCCAGGGTGTTGGGTACCTCGTCCCAAACGGCCACGCCCAATACTTTCAGTTTGTCGCCGTGATCAGCGAGGATCTCTTTTATAACCTGCGTCTCGCGGATGCAGGGACCACACCACGACGCCCAGAAGTCGACGAGCACGTAATCGCCCTTGCCCACGTAGTCGCTCAGGCTCTTGGAGGTGCTGTCGGGCTGTTCGATGGTGAAATCGACGAATTTGGCTCCGGCCGAGGTTGCGGCTTTGCTCTCAGCGGCTTTCAGCAGCTTCTGCACGCGGTGATACTCACCTAGCGAGGGTGTCTCGGCGATGGCTTGTTTGAGTTCGTCGAGGTCCATTTCATAGGCCTGCTGGAGGAAGAGATAGTAGCCGATGGGGTTGTCGATGTTCTCGGCGCCCACGCGGTCAAACAGGTCGTTGTACTGTTTTTGCAGGTCGGCCATTTGCTCGGTGTGGTCGATGGTGTCCTGTGCCAGGCGCTGATACTCGGCGACGATGGCCTGCGAGGCGCGGTCGAGCGAGTCCATGCGGGCGTTGAGGGGCGAGCCTCCTGCGTGGCGCTCAGCCAAGGTGATGTTGCCCGGCTCGAGGATGAACGTGCCCATGCGGTCGCCTCCAACGATCAGTCGGGCCAATACCGGTTTGTCGACGACGCCCTTGAACCGGGCAACGCCGTTGTCGACCACGGTGGAGTCGAGCTTGGCCGAATTGTCGTAATTTATAATGTAGGCGGTTGCGCCGTCCTCGTCCTCGGTGAGGGTGGCGGTAACGGTATAGTCGTTCTGGGCCGCGGGGGCTTTGCAGGCGACAGCGGCGATCACTAAGGCCGCCAATGCGATAGATTTCACGTTCATTTCAAGCGGTGTTTTATGGTTACTGCCGCAAATTTAAGCAAAATTTTCGACATCGCTTCCATCCTTTCCTCCTTGAAAGGAGGAAAGGATGAAAGAATCGGGGCCGCTCCCTTGTAGGGAACGGCCCCCGATAAATTTTGTCAAGTGGCTGCGGGCTATGCCTCGGGAGCGGCCGTGGGCTTCACGTTGATGAACTTGCGTCCATTCTTGCCTACGGTGAACACTACCTCGCCGTCAACCAAAGCGTAGATCGTGTGGTCCTTGCCCAAGCCTACGTTCAAGCCCGGGTGGTGCACCGTGCCGCGCTGACGCTTGATGATGCTGCCGGCCTTAGCGTGCTGGCCACCGAAAATCTTCACACCGAGTCGTTTGCTTTCCGACTCGCGGCCGTTCTTAGAACTGCCGACTCCTTTTTTATGTGCCATTGTTGATTACGGTTTAATGGGTTAGGCGATTACGTCCTTAATCACTACTTGGGTGAACTGCTGGCGATGACCGTTTTTCACGCGGTAGCCTTTGCGACGCTTCTTCTTGAAGACAATCACTTTGTCACCTTTCACGAGGGGACGCTTCACCTCGCAAACTACTTTGGCCCCTTCAACGGTAGGAGCACCAACCTTCACTTGGCCGTCGGCGTCAACCAGGAGCACTTTGTCAAACTCCACGGTCTCGCCCTCTTTCTTGTCCTCGCCAAGATAGTGTACATACAAGAACTTGTCCTTTTCTGCCTTGAACTGTTGTCCTCGGATTTCTACGATTACGTACATTTCTTTGTTACTACGTATAGAGTTAACCCGTCGGGCGGCGCTGAATCTCAACCTTTTACGTTGTCGGCGCGCTTGACCGAGCCCGGTGCGGTATAATGAGCGCACAAAGGTACGCGATTTTTCCCAATTGACAAGCGACCTCCCAAAAATTTTTAGCCCTTTAAGGTTTTTTTGACCTAAATCGAGTGGCGGTTGTTATAGAATTAACTAACTTAGCGCAAATTTTTGAAAACGCCTATCCAACATAGCTTTCCACGATGAGAAAACTGCTGTTTTTTGCCCTCGCACTGATCGTCGCCGGCGCCGCCGTGGGTGCCGCTACCCGTAGCGACAAGGCCGCCGTTTCGCGCAGCCTCGACGTGTTCAACTCGCTGTTCAAACAGCTCCAAACCTCCTACGTCGACACCATCGACGCCGAAAAGTGCATCAACACCGCTATCGACGCCATGCTCTCGGAGCTCGACCCCTACACCGAGTATTACCCCGAGAAGGACCAGGAGAGTTTCCGTACGATCTCCACGGGTGAGTACGGCGGTATCGGCTCATATATCATGTACCGCAACGGCAACACCTACGTGTCGGAACCGCAGACCGGGTCCCCGGCCCTCGCCGCAGGATTGCGTCCGGGCGACCTGTTCATCACCATCGACGGCGACACCGTGCTGGGATGGGACACCGAGAAGGTGTCGCAGCGCCTGCGCGGCCAGGCCGGCACGAAGGTCAACGTGCGCGTGAAGCGTCCCTACGTCGAGGATTCCATTCTCGACTTCGAGATCACCCGCGCCAAGATCCAAGTGCATCCCGTGCCCTACTACGGCGTGTTGCGCGACACGCTGGGCTACATCGCCCTCACCACCTTCAACGAGAAATCGGCCACCGAGGTGCGCGACGCATTGCTGGAGTTGAAGAAGGATCCACACGTGAAGGCTATCGTGCTCGACCTGCGCAACAACGGTGGAGGAATCCTTGAGGGCGCAGTGAAGATCGCCGGGCTGTTCGTTCCCAAGGGCACCGAGATCGTGCGCACCCGCGGCAAGGGCCTTGTCAACGAGAAGATTTACAAAACCACTGCCAATCCCGTCGACACCGAGATCCCGCTGGTGATTCTAATCAACAACGGCTCGGCATCGGCCGCCGAAATCGTATCAGGTGCCTTGCAGGACCTCGACCGCGCCGTGCTCGTAGGCTCAACATCCTTCGGCAAAGGCCTCGTGCAAGGCTCCCGCATGCTCCCTTACAACGGCATCCTCAAGGTTACCCAAGCCAAATACTACATCCCCTCGGGCCGTCTGATCCAGGCTATCGACTACTCGCGCCGCAACCCCGACGGCTCCGTGGCCCGAATCCCGGACAGCTTGACGCATGAGTTCACCACGGCTCACGGCCGAATCGTGCGCGACGGTGGCGGCATCACCCCCGACATCAAAGTGGAATTTCCCGACGCTACTCGCTTGACCTACAATATCGTGCGCGACAACTGGGCATTCGACTTCGCCAACCGTTACTATGCGCAGCACGACACAATCCCCGCGCCCGAAACGTTTGAAATCACCGACACGATCTTCAACGAGTTCAAGGCGTTCATCGACCCCGACAAGTTCCACTACGACCGCGTGTGCGAGACCATGCTTGCCGACCTCGAGAAGACAGCCAAGGTCGAGGGCTACCTGAACGATTCGACCCGGGCCGAGTTTGACGTCCTGCGCAAGTTGCTCAAGCACGACCTTGACAAGGACCTGAACACCAACCGCCCCGAGATCTCCGACTTCCTCGCCTCCGAGATCGTGCAACGCTACTACAACCAGCGCGGCCAAATCATCCAGAGCCTGCGCAACGACATTGTGATCGACTCGGTGATGAAAATTGTCTCCACCCCGGGCCGCTACGCTAAAGAGCTGGCACCCAATAAATAATGGAACAGACACCTATACTTCTTAGCCACTTCTTCACCCCCGCGCGCCGCGAGGCCGTGGAGGCCGCTCTTAAAGGCCGTCGCCCCCACCGCGCCGCTTTCTACTCCTTGGCCGGCTCATCAGCCGCCGTCCTATTGGCCTCCCTAAAGGCCAAGCCAAGCGGCAGCCCAACCTGGGAGGGGCCGCTGCCCTCAGCGGCCCGGAAGACTCCTCTTTTGGTTATAGGCGATTCCCTCGACGACGCCGGTTACCTGTTCCACGACCTCAGCCGCCTGCTCGGCGACGACGCGGTCGCCATGTTCCCCTCGGGATACAAGCGTGACATCAAATACGGCCAACCCGACCCGCCAAACCAGATCCTGCGTGTCGAAACCCTCAACCGACTCGCCCAAGGACATCCCCTGCAAGTGGTCGTCACCTACCCCGAGGCCCTTGCCGAGCGCGTAGCCTCCCGCGAAAGCCTCGACGAGCACACCCTCCACCTCAAGGTTGGCACCGAAATCAACCTCACCCAAACCCAGAAATGGCTCCTTGACAACGGTTTTTCGGAAGTCGACTACGTATACGAGCCGGGGACATTCGCCGTGCGCGGCTCAATCCTCGACATCTTCGGCTACTCCCACGAGTACCCCTTCCGCATCGACCTCTTTGGCGACGAGATCGAGTCGATTCGCGCCTTTAACATCGAGACGCAGCTCTCCCAGGAGCGTCTCGAGCAGGTCGACATCACCTCCAACGTGAGCGACACCCAGCGCGGCGAGTCGTTGCTGAAATTCATCGATCCCAAGACGCTCATTGCCTTGCGCGACGCCGCCTACACTGTCGACCGCGTAAAGGCCATCGCCGCTCAGGGCACCCTCGCCCAATCGGCCATTATCACCGGCGAGGGCGATGTCCACGCAATGGATGAGGTGGTCGATCCCGACGAGTTCGCCTCCCTCTTAGCCTCCTTCTCTCAGCTGGCCTTCACCGCCGGGACTTCACAAACGTCCGCGGAGGCCCCGGGGGGGGCGGCCTTGGACGGCCCTCACGCGGATGCCCAAAACCCTCCTTCCACCTCAATCGACTTCAACTGCTCCCCCCAAGGCATCTTCCACAAGAATTTCGACCTAATTTCCGAAACCCTCACCCGCCTTCTGCAAGACGGTTACAAGTTGTTGATCCTCAGCGACTCCACCAAGCAGTTCGAGCGCCTCAAATCCATTTTCGAGGATCGCGGCGACGAGATTCCGTTCACCCCCATCCTCGGCACGCTCCACGAGGGATTCGTCGACCACCCCAACCGCACGGCCGTCTTCACCGACCACCAAATATTCGACCGATTCCACAAATACTCACTCAAGAGCGACCGCGCTCGCTCCGGCAAATTAGCCCTGTCGCTCAAGGAGTTGGCCGCCATCGAGCCTGGCGACTACATCGTCCACGTCGACCATGGCGTGGGTAAATTCGCTGGATTGCTGCGCACTAACGTCGGCGGCCGCATGCAGGAGATGATCAAGCTCGTCTACCAAAACGACGACATCATCTTCGTGTCGATCCACGCCCTTCATAAGCTTGCCAAATACCGCGGGAAGGAGGGTGTGCCACCCAAGATCAACAAGCTCGGCTCCGGAGCATGGAACCGCATGAAGGAGCGCACGAAATCCAAGCTCAAAGACATCGCCCGCGACCTTATAAAGCTCTACGCCGCGCGCAAGGAGGAGCAGGGTTTCCAGTTCTCCCCCGATTCCTACCTTCAGCACGAATTGGAGGCCTCGTTCATCTACGAGGACACCCCCGACCAACTCACAGCCACGCAAGCCGTTAAAGCCGACATGGAGAGCCCGCGACCCATGGATCGATTGATTTGCGGCGACGTGGGGTTCGGTAAAACCGAGGTGGCCATCCGCGCAGCCTTCAAGGCCGCGACTGACGGCAAGCAAACCGCCGTGCTCGTCCCCACCACAGTGCTTGCCTATCAGCACTACAACACGTTCAAGGAGCGCCTGAAGGACTTCCCCGTGCGCGTCGACTACCTGTCACGCGCCCGCACGCCCAAGCAGGTCAAGGAGATCATCAAGGATCTTGCCGACGGCAAAATCGACATACTCATCGGCACCCACAAGATCATCGGCAAAGAGGTGAAATTCAAGGATTTGGGTCTGCTCGTCGTCGACGAGGAGCAAAAATTCGGCGTGGCCGTCAAGGAAAAGCTTAAACAGCTGAAGGTCAACGTCGACACCTTGACGATGAGCGCAACCCCCATTCCGCGCACGCTCCAATTCTCCCTCATGGGCGCCCGCGACCTCTCGGCAATTACCACCCCGCCGGCCAACCGCTATCCGATCATCACCTCGGTCAACTCCATCAACGACGACATCGTATCCGAGGCCATCAACTTCGAGCTGGCGCGCAACGGCCAGGTGTTCATGATCAACAACCGCATAGAGGGCCTCTACGAGATGGAGAACATGGTGAAACGCCTCGTCCCCGACGCCCGCACCATCGTTGCCCATGGCCAAATGCCCCCCGAGAAACTCGAGAAGGCCATCATCGACTTCGCCAACCACGATTACGACGTGTTGCTGGCCACCACCATCATCGAGAGCGGCATCGACATGCCTAACGTCAACACTATCATCGTCAACAACGCCCAGAATTTCGGACTGTCGGAACTTCACCAGTTGCGTGGGCGTGTGGGCCGCTCGTCACGCAAGGCGTTTTGCTACCTGCTGGTACCTCCACATTTGCCCCTCTCCCCCGTCGCACGTCGTCGCTTGCAGGCTATCGAAAGTTTCAGCGACCTCGGCAGCGGTATCCACATCGCTATGCAGGACCTCGACATACGCGGCGCCGGCAACCTTCTGGGAGCCGAGCAGAGCGGTTTCATCGCCGACCTGGGCTACGAAACCTACCAGAAAATCCTCAAAGAGGCTGTTACCGAGCTGCGCACCGAGGAGTTTGCCGATACTCTCACCCCGGCCGTCAACGATGATACGGAATTTGTCACCGACTGTATCATCGAAAGCGACCTCGAATTGCTCCTTCCGCCGCTCTACGTGCCCCAGGAGAGCGAGCGTATCGCCCTGTATCAGGAGTTGGATTCCATCGAGCGCGAGAGCGACCTGCTGGAGTTCCGATCACGCCTGGAGGACCGCTTCGGCAAGGTGCCACCCGAGACGCTGGAGCTTATGCGCATCCCCCGACTGCGCCGATTGGCCCGCCAATTGGGTATCGAAAAGGTGGTGCTCAAGCAAGGCATCATGTACATCTACTTCGTGGACGAGAGCAACCGCGCCTACTACCAAAGCCCGATGTTTGGCAAAATCCTGAGCTACTTGCAGTTGAACCCCACCCGTTGCAACATCCGTCAGAACGCCGCGCGTCGCTCCTTCTCCATCAAGGACGTCCCCACGGTCGAAACCGCCGTCGACATCCTCGCCACCATCCACTCCCTCCCCTCCGTCTAGTCGTGGTGGTAGGGCTCGCCACGGAGGATCGTCATGGCGCGGTAGAGCTGCTCCACGAGCAACAACCGCGCTAGCTCATGCGGCAACGTCAGCCGCGACAGCGACATCTTGGAATCGGCCCGCGCATACACTGCGTCGGAGAATCCATACGGCCCTCCTATGACCAAGCACAGCGTCTTGGGCAGCGTTACCATCATCCGGTCGAGCCACGTCGCCAATTCCCGCGAGGTCATCTCACGGCCCCGCTCGTCGAGCAAGCACACGTGATCTCCACCTTGCACTTGCGCCAGTATCGCCTCCCCCTCAAGCTCCTTTTGCCGAGCCTCAGGCAGTTTTTTCGACGACTTGATGTCGGGTATCACCCGCAACTCAAACGGCACGTAACGACCCACGCGACGCGAGTATTCCTCCACGCCTCGGGCTGTCCAATCGGTGGCCATCTTTCCCACCGCCATCACTACAATCTTCATGCCCGCGAATTTACGAAAACTTTTTATTCCCCGCGAGGTTGAATATGTTAGGAAATATGCGTAAATTTGAGCCATGATTAAGAAAATTGCCGCGGCAGTGGCTTTGGCGCTAGCCGCAACCTGCAACATACACGCCCAATACAACGCCGGGCAAGCCTTCATCGACGCCCCGCGCGAGGTGTTCCCCCTGGTCAACACCATGACCCGCATGGACATGATCGACTACTTCGAGAGCGGCTCCCAAACGCCATCCAACAACGTCTTGGAAGGCAAAAGCCGCATCACCGAGATGTCGCCCACGATGCTCAAGGCCGATCTATCCTCAGTGTCGAGTTACACGCTCGCCCTTCTTCCCGCAGGCAGCGACACTATAATCGCTGTGATCCAGACGCTTAGTGTGCCGTTCGCCGACAGCTCGATCCAATTCTACGACGAGCAATGGGACGAGTTGACAAAGAAAAAGCCGTTCACCTCCCCTACCCTCGCCGATTGGCTACTCCCCACAGCCAAAGGACACGAAAAGGACATCGAGAACGTAATCGACTTCATTCCAGCCGCTTATGTGATGGATTCCAACGGGCATCTCACCCTTACCCACTCGCTGAAGGATATGCTCGTCGAGGATGATTACGACATAGTAAAGGAGTATATACGCCCCAGCCTCTCCTATCAATGGAAAGGCGGTAAAATGGTGATGTTGAAATGATTACAGGCGAGGTATTGTCGCTCTCGCAGCTCCAGGAGCGCGTGACGAAATTGGTGACCAATCCCACCACCCAAAACGTGTGGGTTACGGCCGAACTCATGGAAGTGTCCACCCGCGGCCACTGCTACATGGAGCTGGTGGAGAAGGACGCCACCGGCCGCGACGTGGCCAAGATACGCGGAATAATCTGGGCAAGCACATTCGCCAGGATCGGCGCCGAGTTTTACGCCGCAACAGGGCAACGTTTCGCCACCGGGCTGAAAGTGATGGTGCGGGGGTCGATCAACAACAGTCCGCTTTACGGCATGTCGCTGATTATCACGGCGATAAACCCCGAGTACACCATGGGCGACCTCCTGCGTCGCCGTAACGAGATACTGGCCCGGCTCCAAGCCGAGGGGATCCTCGAGATGAACCGCCAGTTGCAATGGCCCGTCACCCCGTGGCGTATCGCCGTCGTGTCGGCACCCCTTGCGGCCGGCTATGGCGACTTCATCAACCAGCTTTACAACAACCAGGCGCGCCTGCGATTCCGCTCCAAGCTGTTCGCCGCCACCATGCAGGGCGAGAGCGCCGTGCCCACAATTATCGCCGCGCTCGAGCGTATAGCCATGGAGGAGGACGCATGGGATTGCGTGGTGATTATCCGCGGAGGTGGCGCCACGAGCGACCTGGCATCGTTTGAGAGCTACGAATTGGCCTCCCACATCGCCCAATTCCCGCTGCCTGTAATCGTGGGAATCGGCCACGAGCGCGACATCACCGTGCTCGACTATGTGGCCAACATGCGCGTCAAGACACCCACCGCTGCCGCCGCTTGGCTCATCTCCCAGGGGGAAAAGCTACTTAACGCAATCGCCAAATTAGGCAGCGACATCGCCCAGGCGGCCACACAGCGCATCTCCGACGCCAAGGAGCAACTCTCCTACTACCAAGGCCTCCTTCCTGTGGCCCCCACGCAGGCCATCTCCCGCGCCCAACAACGTCTCACGCGAGCCATCTCGGCCACGGCCTCGATCTCGGCTCGACGCATCGCCCCGCAATTGGCCCGATTGGACTCCATCGCCGCCTCGCTGCCCGCTTGGACAGCGGCCGTGACGCATCGCCAACGCGCCAAGCTCGACTCGCTCCAGCAACTGCTCGACGCTCTGTCGCCCCAAGCCACTTTGGCTCGCGGCTACTCCATCACCCGCGTCGACGGCAAAGTCGTCACCTCAGCCGACGAGATCCCCGCGGGAGCCACCCTTACAACCACACTCGCCAAGGGCGAAATCACCTCAATCGTAAAATAACACTCCCATGGAAGAAATCACATATAATCAAGCCATTAGCGAACTCGAGACCATCCTCCAAACCATGCAGAGCGACCGCTGCGACATCGACAAACTGTCGGCATTGACCCGTCGCGCCGCCGACCTGATCAAACTCTGCCGCACCCGCCTCACCGCCACCGACCAGGAACTCCAAGAGATCCTCGCCTCCCTCCAAAATGGCTGACGGATACATAGGCAAGCAAATGGACGACTACCGGGCCGGACGGCTCGGCCGCCCCACCCCGTCGCGCCGCTTAGCCCGCGTGACGGCACGCCGCGTGCTCGTTCTCGACGGCACCACCCCCGACGGCGTCGCCACCATCGAGCGCCTCCGCGCCCAAGGCTGCCGCGTGGCATTCGCCGACCCCGACACCCGCCGCGGCGCCGCCCTCGCCCAACGCACCGGCGCCCGCCACTACCCCCTCCCCCCCGAAGCCCTGGAGGAGATCCTCCAAGATCTCCAAAAGCACTGGGGTCCCCTCGACGCCATCCTATAGGGGGGCCTACGGGGGCCGACCTTGGACGGCCTTCACCTTAAACAACTCACGCAGATCCCGATCGATTTCCTAATCGACCAGAATCCGCGCGAGAAAACGTTTAGGGAACGCTCCCTTAGAACGTGCGCCACACCACGTTGAGGGCTATTGGATGATTCGCTTGTATACGCCAGAGGGGGTTACCACTAAGTACACTTGCCCGGCAACCATATTCTCTACTTTTACACCTTGCAGTGTATAAATGGCAAGCACTTGATTATCACTTGGAACTGATTCCACCCCTGTGGGAATGCTGAACGTGTACGACTGTGATAAGGTCAAGGTCGGTGACAGCAAATTGACACTCCTGGCATCGGATAAAACGACATCACTGATGGTAAATGTCACCTTATCTTCACTTTCCACGTCGCGGGTGAAGGTTATACTCAATATCGTGCCCTCAGAACCTCCAATAGCGGCATTGCTCATCGAATAAACCAGTACACGCCAAACGCCATCGTTCATCTGGGTAATCATGGCCGAATGAGCTGATAGTCGGGAGGATGCCACAAGGGTGGGAGTGCCATCTACCGACTCAAGGGGATTCACCGTGATGTCGAATTGGACAGCGACCAACTCGGAATAATTCTCCAACGCAATGTCAAGTTGGAAATCTTTGTTGTCGCCAACAAGTTCACCTGAGATACCAAGCTCATTGGGGGAGAAACCGCTGCCCGAAACAGCCACGGCGAGCATCGGTTGCTCGGGGTCGTCGCTGTAAACGTTCATCGTTGTCGAGAAAGAGCCAGCAACGTTGGTTTCATAGTTGATAGTCAACACAGATGAACCGCCCACGGGAATGGTCACAGGCAGGTCGGTGGCCATGGAGTAGCCCTCGGCCAGGAAGGTGACGCGGTCCACCGTCAAGGGCTGCTTGCCCAAGTTGCGCACGGTATAGTCAGCGGTCATGGTTTCGGAAATCGACTGCTCGCCGAAAGAGAGGGTTGATGAGCCAGAGATCTGCGGACTTTCAATGGTGACGTTGGCCGAATAGGTCGCACTCACCATATTCTCCTCGGTGGCGTTGCTCAGCACCACGTCGGCCGGGCGCAAGGTGTAGCTTCCGCTGCGACCCTCGAGGTTGACGTCGAAGGTCAGCAGCGTGCCGTCGTCGCCAGTCAGCGCGGTGTTGTCGGGCGAATAGAGGATGATTGTCAGCACTTTGTCGCTCTGGGTGGCCGCTACCAGGTGGTTTACCGAGCGGTTGGCCAATGCAACCGAACCGTCGACGTAGCTCAACCCCGAGGGCAATGTGAACGACATCTGCGCGGCCACGATCGGCTCCATGTTGTTCATCGTCAACGCCACGGTTGCCGTTCCGCCGCTCACGCCCGAGGCCGACTGCACCCGCAGCTCGTTCACCGAGTAGGGATCGGCCACGATCGTGATCGTCTGCTTGGCCCCGTTCACCGCATCACTAAAAACGGTAATCGTCGAGGAAAAGTCGCCACGGGTCACGGGTGCGTAGCTCACGGTCACACTTTGCGATTCTCCAGTCGCGATTATGCACGATGAAGGAGAAACCGACAGCGTCTCGTCCCCACAAGCTATCTCACTGATTGTCAACGCCTCGTTGCCAGCGTTGCGCAGTGTGAACGATCGACTGTAGGTGCTACGGATCGCGATATGGCCGAAATCGATGCTCGTCGCCGATACCGAGATGGCCGGGGAGAGTATGGTAACAGTGCCACCGGAGACCGATGATGTTATCTCGTCGCCAGCGGCGTCGCTAAGCACCACCGAGGGGGTAAGGGTGAATGTGCCTGTGGTTTGGCCCAGCAACAGCTTGAAACTCAGCAACTCTCCCTCGCTCCCGTTGAACGGGTTGAGGGCGACGCTGTAGGCGTAGATGCGCAGTTCTTGCCCTACCTGAGCGGCGTCCATTTGGTGGCCGTTGTCGCGGTCGAAAGCAAGCGCGCAGGAGCCGTCGACGTAGCTCAGCGACTCGTCGAGGGGGATCACCACCTCTAAGGCTGTGACCGCATCGGTGCCGCTCATCGCCACGCTCACGGTCACCTCGTCCTCGGGGTGTCCGCTCGCGCCGCTGAGGCTAACAGTTGTGGCCGCCCGCATGGTCGCCACGACGGCGACCACGAAGAGCAGCAATGTCACAATGCGTCTCATTTGCGGATGAGTTTGGATGTCTGAATGCGCTGGCCGTCAACGTAAAGCACCACGAGATAAACGCCGCGGGCCACCGTGGGCGACCAAGTGTAGTTGTACTCGCCGTAGCCGCAAGTGGTGGCGTAGCGGTCAACAAAGCGGCCTTGGAGGTCGGTGAACAGGATCTCAACCTCGTGCTGACCAGTCTTGCCGATCACGTAAGGGATGGTCACGCTCTCGGTGAACGGATTGGGCGAGGGGATGCGCATCTGAGCGGCCTCCAGCGAGACTACACTCGAGGGGTTGCCTAGCAGAGCCACCACGTTGTTGCCGCGGGCGTCGGAGAACACGATCTCACCCAGATCGAACTCGCCCTCGATGCTCAGGATGGCGTGCGTTCCAGGCTCGAGTGTGCGGCCGATCATCGAGTAGGCCAGGAAGATGTAGTTGTTGCCGTTCCACTGGCTTGCGGTCTCGAAGCCTTGCAGGGCCTCCAAAGTGGTGATATGGGTGGTCGCGGCCGAGCCGGTCAGACCGATCTGGATACCGCCTAAGGTCACGTCGCTGTCGATGTAGAGCAGACCGTCCTGCAGCCAGTAGCTGACGGTGCCAATGCTTTCAACCGATGCGGTTGAGGGGCTCAGGATGATGTTGATCGTGCCAACGACGTCGAGGATGTTGATCTTCTCGTCGGAGTTGACGTCGGCCGCCTCGAAGATGAACGGCTGGGGATTGCCGCCAGTCAAGTAGCTAACCTCGGTCACAACGTCGGCCACGTCCACGGTGAGCGAGCCGTTGGCGTCGCCCTTCGATGCCGACAACGGAGTTACCGACACAACCGACGACGGGGAGTTCTCGGCCAGGTCGGTGCGCATGATCTTGTAATAGTAGTTGTAGCACGTGCCGGGGGTGACGTCGTAATCCACGTACTCGGTCTCGTCCAGCAGTCGCTCGTTGATCTTCACGGGATCCGAGTCGGTGTAGGTCACGTTCCCCTCGCCGTCCTCGGTCGAGGTGGTCACGTAGCGGTAGAGGTTGTAGCCCAGGATGTCGTCCACGTTGTCGTCCTGCTCCTCCCAGGTGAGGGTGACCTTGCCCAGACCAGCCTCGCCCATAAAGCCTGCCGACATCGAGCCTGCGGCGGCAACCTCGACGTTGAAGCGCGAGTTCTCGAGCGGGATGTCGAAATATTCAAGGTCGGTGCAACCGCTCACGTAGATACGGTTCAAGCCGTCGATGGCCATCTTGCCCGTGATGGTGACGTAGGCAGTGTAGACGCTCACGTCGAGGTCCGACACTTCGCCGTTGTTGTTGAACGACACCGTCTCGGTGCGCCACGACCCATCCTCGGCGATGGACGTCTGCGTGTACGGCGCGCGCACGCCCATGGCGATGGTCGGTTCCTCCGAGGTGTCGATCTCCTTCGAGTACCACACCTCTACCTTGTGCTTGCCCACGCCCAGCGGCGGCAGCTCATCAAACTCATCCTGCGCATCATACCCGTTCACGCACACCTTCCACACAATCCCGTGCGCCTCCGGATTCGGCTGCGTCAACATGTTGGAAAGATCAAATTGTGAGAACCCATATCCATTTCGAATGTCCCAAACACTTTGTGAAGTACTCCCTTGGCTCAGACCGGCTTGAGCGTTGTTTTTAAGACTGATTT
>JAJPXC010000049.1 GCA_021205635.1 Bacteroidales bacterium
GGGTTCCCGTTGGTCACCCGGGGTTATTGCCAACTCGCCGCGTTGCGGCTCGGAGAGCGTTTCCCCTTGGGGGAGCGGCTTTGCGGCTCGGAGAGCGTTGATTCTACATGTCCGTATTAAATGAGGTATTTTACTTAATCACTAATCACTATCACTTAATACTTATTTTACTTGGCCGCCGAGGATGTCGAGGAGCTCGGTGGTGATGCTTTGCTGTCGAAGCTTGTTGTACTCGAGTTGCAGTTGGTCGAAGAGTTTTTTGGCGTTGTCGTTGGCCGATTGCATGGCCATCACGCGGGCGGCCTGCTCGGATGCGCGGTTCTCGGTGAACACGTCGTGGATCACCGAGATCTGCAGCATTGGCAGGATTGAGGCGAAGATGGCCTCGGCTGATGGCTCGAATATGCAGGGGCGGTTGCTGGCGCCGGGGTCGGCGGCCGATACGAACGCTTCTTGGGTGACGGGCAACAGTTGCTCGCGTGCGGGCGTTTGGCGCGACACGCTCTTGAAGTGCATGTAGAGCATGTCGACGCGGTCGTAATCGCCGGCGAGGAAGCGGCGTTGCAGCTCTTGACAGAAGCCGGTAACGGCCTCACCGTCGGTCTTGGAGTTGACGCCTTCAACGGGGGCGCACTTGACGGTGCCGGTGGCAATCTTTTGGACTGCCTTGGTGATTTTGGAGCCAACGGGGATGACGGTGATTTCGACCGAGTCGCCGTATTTTTGGCGATAGTCGACGATCGCCTCAAGCAGTTGCTTGAATATGTTTACGTTGTAGGCTCCGCAGAGGCCGTCGTCGCTGCCCCAGATCACCACGGCCAGACGCTTTACCTCGCGGGCCTCGGTGAGGGGAGAACTGAACTCGGCGTCGGTCGACAGCAGGTTGCCGATAATCAGCTCAATCTGACGGCGAAAGGGGAGCAGTTGCTTTAGCGCCTGCTCGGCCTTGTGCATCTTGGCCGACGAGATCATCTTCATCGCTCCGGTGATTTTCTCGGAGGAGGCGACTGAGGAGATGCGGCCTTTGAGTTCGCGTAATGTTGCCATTTATTTTTGTTTTAAGCGTAGCGGGCGGCGACGTCTTCGGCGGTGCGGCGGAGGACGTCGGATACTTCGTCGGTGAGTTGGCCCTTGCCGAGGGTCTCGAGAGCCTCGGGATGCTGGGCGCGGAGCTGCTGCAGGAAGGATTGCTGGAACTCGGCCACCTTGTCCAGTGGCACTTGGCCAAGCAAGCCGTTCACGCCGCAGAATATCACTGCCACTTCCTCAGCTACGGGAACCGGCTCGTACTGTGGCTGGATGAGGAGTTGCTCGTTCTTGCGGCCACGGTCGATGACGCGGGCGGTCACGGGGTCGATGTCGCCGCCGAACTTGGTGAACGACTCTAGCTCACGGAACTGTGCCTGGTCGATCTTCAGCGTGCCGGCCACTTTCTTCATCGACTTGATCTGGGCGTTACCACCCACACGGCTGACTGAGATACCCACGTTGATCGCCGGGCGGATGCCTCGGTTGAAGAGGGCGGTCTCGAGGTAAATCTGTCCGTCGGTGATGGAGATCACGTTGGTGGGGATATAGGCTGAAACGTCACCGGCTTGGGTCTCGATGATGGGGAGGGCTGTCAGCGATCCACCACCCTTTACGATGGGCTTGAGCACGGCGGGGAGGTCGTTCATCTTGGATGCCACTTCCTGGTTGTCGATGATCTTGGCGGCGCGCTCGAGCAAACGCGAGTGGAGGTAGAAGATATCGCCGGGGTAAGCCTCGCGGCCTGAGGGGCGCTTGAGGATCAGCGAGATCTCGCGGTAGGCCACGGCCTGCTTGGAGAGGTCGTCATAGATGATGAGGGCGTCACGGCCGGTGTCGCGGATGTACTCTCCGATAGCCACGCCGGCGAAGGGTGAGTAGTAGCGCATGGCAGCGGAGTCGCTGGCCGACGCGGCGACGACTACGGTGTAGTCGAGGGCGCCGTGCTTGCGCAGGGTGTCGACGGTGGCGGCGATCGACGACGCTTTTTGACCGATTGCGACGTAGATGCAATAGACGGGGGCGCCTTTCTCGAATTCCTTGCGCTGGTTAATAATTGTGTCGATGGCGATAGCGGTTTTGCCGATTTGTCGGTCGCCGATGATAAGCTCGCGCTGTCCGCGGCCGATGGGCACCATCGAGTCGACAGCTTTGATACCGGTCTGGAGGGGTTGCTTCACGGGTTGGCGGAAGATAACGCCGGGTGCTTTGCGCTCCAGGGGCATGCGCAGGCGCTCGCCTTCGATTGGGCCTCGACCGTCGATGGGCTCGCCAAGGACGTTGATAACGCGCCCGAATAGGCCGTCACCCACCTCGATTGAGGCGATTTCGCCGGTGCGGCGCACGGTCATGTTCTCGGTGACCTTGTTGACGTCGTTGAGTAGGATAACGCCGACGTTGGACTCCTCGAGGTTGAGTGCCACGCCTTTAACGCCGTTCTCAAACTCTACGAGCTCGTTGGCGCACACATTGTCGAGGCCGTAGACGTGAGCCACGCCGTCGCCCACTTCGAGGACGGTGCCTGTCTCCTCAAATGCGACCTTGGAGTTGACGCTTTCGAGCTGCTGTTTTAATATTTCCGATATCTCGCTGGGGTTGATCATTGTTATTTGCTTAATAATTTAAGACGCAATTGTTTGAGTTCGTTCTTGATCGAGGCGTCGAGTCGCTCTGAGTCGATGCCTACGGTGAAACCGCCGATCAGGTCGGGGTCGATGGAGGTGGAGTATTCCATCGTGGAGCCTTGAGGGAGGTGGGAGGCCACGAGCTGTCGAAGGCGTTGATCCTGTGCCTTGTCCATCGGGGCGGCCGAGGTGACGTGCACGCGGTAGATGTGGTTTTCGCGGCGGTATATGTCCTGGTAGGCCAGGGCAGTGGCTCGCGTCAGGGCGATACGCTTGTTGTGCTCGAGGAGCTTGATGAAGTCGTCGAAAAGGGTGTCCTTTGGGGTAGCACCCGCTGCCGTGTCGAGCAATTTGGCTTTGTCGGCGACGGCGACGAAGGGGTTGGCGATAGTTGAAGCCAGCTCCGGGGAGCTGTCGAACGATGCCGACAGCGTTTTCATCAGCTCGTACAATCTCTGTTGGCAGCCTTTTTCGAGGGCTGTCTTGTAGAGGGCTTTGGCGTAACGGCTAGGGATCAATCCTTCGTTCATCTGCGGTAGTTTACGTTAATTTTGGTGTTGGATTTCGTCGAGCAGGGAGTCGACGAGCTTGGCTTGGGCCTTTTGGTCGGCGAGCTGGTTTTTGACCACTTTCTGGGCGATGTCGAGGGCGAATGCGCTGACCTCGTCGCGGAGTGATTTCTCGGCCTCCTTGCGGCTTTGCTCGATCGACACTTTTGCTTGGTCCATCACTTTCTGGGCCTCTTTCTGGGCGGCCACGCGGGCTTCCTCGATGATCTGTGTCTTCATCTTGTCGGCCTCGCGGAGCATGTCGGCTTGCTGGCGACGGGTCTCGGCGAGCTGCGCGTCGGCCTGTGCCTGGGCGTTCTCAAGCTGGGCTTTGGCGTTTTGGGCGTACTCGACGCCGCGGTCGATGAAGTCGGCGCGTGAATCCACGCCGTTCATGATAGCCGGCCAAGCCCACTTCCACAAGATGAAGAAGAGCACCGCGAAGGCGACGAACATCCAGAATATCAGGCCGAAATCAGGCTTGAACAGTTCCATGGGCTGGGATTTTGATTACCGGGGATTAAACGAACAGGGCGAGGATACAAACGATCACTGCGAAGAGGGCAACACCCTCGACGAGGGCTGCGATCACGATCATGTTGGAGCGGATGTCGCCGGCGGCTTCCGGTTGACGTGCGATGGCCTCCATGGCTGAAGCGCCGATCTTGCCGATTCCGAGGCCTGCGCCGATGGCGGCGATACCTGCGCCGATACTTGCTCCCAAGAATGCGATTGCGTCTGCGAAAATCATCGATAACATAGTGGTAATGAGTTTAAATGGTGATTATTTTTGTTTTTGTTTAATTCGTTATTTTGCGGGTTGCGCTGCCTCGGTGGCTGTGGCGGCCTCGGAGGCGTGTTTTTTGGCTTCTTTCTCTTCGTGCTCATGCTCGCGGGCTTGTGCAAGGCCAATAAAGACGGTGGACAGCATGGTGAACACGTAAGCCTGGATGAAGCTTACCAAGCAGTCGAGCAACAGCATGAAGATGGAGAATATCATCGACACGGCGGTGGTGGCGCCCACGGCTGCTGCGCCCATGTCGGCGAAGAGGAAGATCAGGATTGTGAGCACAAGCACGATCATGTGGCCGCCCATCATGTTGGCGAACAGACGCACGGTCAATGCCGCGGGCTTGGTGAAGATGCCGAATATCTCGATTATCTGCATAATGGGAATCGGGCACTTGAGCCACAGGGGAACGTCGGGCCAGAAGATCTCTTTCCAGTAGTGCTTGGTGGCGAAGACGTTGGTGATGAAGAAGGTGCACAGGGCGAGGGTGAGGGTTACGCCGATGTTGCCGGTGAGGTTGGCTCCGCCGGGGAAGATGACGATGAGTCCCAGGAGGTTCATCAACAGGATGAAGAAGAACACGGTCAACAGGTAGGGGGCGAATCGGCGCGCTTGGTCGCCCAGGGTGGGCTTGATAACGCCGGAGTAGACGAAGTCGACGCACACCTCAAACGCTCCGAGGCCTTTTCTCGGGGCCTTGAAGCCGTTGCGCTTGTGCCACGAGGCGAGCCATAGGCAGAGGATGATGAGGATGCCGGCGGCGATGAGCAGGGCGAGGACGTTTTTGGTGATGGAGAAGTCCCAGGGTCGTGTCTCCTCGCCGTTGAGCATCTCCACGACTTTGCCTTTGTAGGATCCTTCTTGGGCGATGCGGAATGTGGCGTTGCCGTCCTGCCACGTTTGGCCGTGCTCCACTCGTGATGAGGAGAACACGTGGAGGCCGTCGCTACCCCAGACGATGATGGGCAGGGGGATGCGCTTGTGGTGGTTGAACGGCACTTCCCATCCATACCCGTCGCCAAGGTGCTCGAAGATGATCTCCTTGGGGTCGATCTTCTTCTCCTCCTTTTTCACGGGCTCGGCTGCCTGTGCCTGCTCAGCCTGTTGGGGCTGGGCCGGCTCGGAGGCCAGTGCGGGCATAGCCGTGATCAGCAGGGCTGTCAATATGAGAAAAAGCTTCTTCATGCTTGAGCGTTGGCTAAGTTGTTGATTAATAGATGCACACCGAGATCACGTCACGGTCGACGTCGACCACTCCGCCGGCGATTTCTTGCTCGTGGCGTTCGCCGCCGATTGTATAGGCGATTTTACCCTTGAGCAGCGAGGAGATGAGTGTGGCGTGGCCGGGGAGGACGGTGAATGCTCCGATCTGGCCGGGGAGGGTCACCGATTCCACCTCGCCTTGGAAGACGATCGCTTGTGCCGAGATTACTTTGAGGGTCATCTATTTTTTGAAGTTTAAAGTTGAATGTTTAAAGTTTAAAGTTAATGGCTAAATCATTAAAGCATTAAATCTTTAAAGGAGGAAAGGGGTAAAGGATTAAAGCT
>JAJPXC010000122.1:0-19787 GCA_021205635.1 Bacteroidales bacterium
GAGTGTTCTTCAAATCAATTGATTAATTTTGCAGTTGCTTGTTGACTCTACATTTCGGCAAATCGGACCAGCGGGTTTGCGCGGCCGAGGATTTTGTCGTATATTTGTAGGTTAATTGGCGGAGTGTGCCGAGCTATGTCGACGCGCCGCCCCTTATTCCTGTATAATCTTAAATTTACACGATATGAAATTTACCGTTCCCAGCAAGACGCTTTACAGCTACGTTTCGGCCGTGAGCAAGGTGATCAATTCCAAAAACGCTCTCACCATCCTCAACAATTTCCTCTTCCGTTTTGAGGGCAACACGCTCACAATCACCGCCTCGGACATGGAGCACACCCTGACGGCCCGTGTCCTTGTGACCGACCCCGAAGGCAGCGGCTTGTTCTGCATCGACGCCCGACGCATGGTGGAGCTGCTGGGAGCCATCCCCGAGCAACCGATCCAATTCGACATCGACGACAGCAACCTCGCCGTCAAGATCACCTATCCCGGCGGCGAGTACAACCTCATCGCCATCAACGGCATCGAGTACCCCCAGCCCAAGAAAGAGGACGAGGGCGGCGAGCCGATGGAGTTCACCGCTCCCGGCGAGCAGGTCATCAAGGGTATCGACAACACCCTGTTCGCCGTCAGCGGCGACGAGTTGCGTCCCCAAATGATGGGTATTCTGTGGGACATCACCCCCGAGGCGATCACCTTCGTGGCCACCGATACGCGCAAGCTCGTGCGCTACCGCAACTCGATGTCGGCCCCCGGTGTTGAGGGCAAGTTCATCCTCCCCGTAAAGCCCGCCACGATCATCCGCAACGTCTTCGGCAAGGACGCTGAGGTGAAAATCAAGGTGGAGGCCAAGAGCGCAACGTTCGAGAGCGACGACTACACGTTCAACTGCCGCTTTATCAAGGGCAACTTCCCCGACTACAACCGCGTGATCCCGCAGAACAATCCCTCGCACATGACCATCGACCGCTCGACGTTCGTCAACGCCGTGCGCCGCGTGGGCATATTCGTGTCGGCCGGCAACGGCTTGGTGAAGTTCAAGCTCGGCGACGACAAGGTGGTGCTCAAGAGCCAGGACAACACCGTGTGCTCCATGGCCTTCGAGGAACTCCCCTGCCAATACGAGGGCAACGCCATGGTGATCGGCCTTAGCGCACCCTACCTCGTGGAGATCTGCACCACCATCAGCACCACCGACATCATCATGAAGCTATCCGACCCCGGTCGCCCCGTGGTGATCGTCCCCGACGAGAACGAGGCCGACTCCGACCTGCTGATGCTACTGATGCCCATGAACGTAACCGATTTCTAAATACAGTCTTCAGTTTTCAGTCTTCAGAGGCTGAAAACTGAAAACTGAAAACTTTTCAGCATGAATCTTCAACTGAAACGCCCGCTGGTGTTCTTCGACCTGGAGACCACCGGCACCAACATAACCCGCGACCGAATCGTCGAAATCTCCCTCATCAAATGGAACCCCGGCAAGGAGCAGCCCGAGGACCCGTTGACCCGCCGCGTCAATCCCGAGATGCCCATCCCTGCCGAGGCTACAGCCGTGCACGGAATCCATGACGAGGACGTGGCCAACGCCCCCACTTTCAAGATGATAGCCAAGGAGGTCGCCCGCTTCTTCGAGGGCTGCGACATCGCCGGCTTCAACTCCAACAAGTTTGACCTGCCGATGCTGTCCGAGGAGTTCGGGCGCGTGGGGCTGTCATTCGACTTCTCCAAGCACCGCTTCATCGACGTGCAGACAATCTTCCACAAGAAGGAGCAGCGCACACTTGTGGCCGCCTACCGCTTCTACTGCGACAAGAATCTCGAGGATGCCCACTCGGCAGCGGCCGACACCATGGCCACGCTCGAGGTACTCGAGGCCCAGCTCGAGCGTTACCCCGACCTGCCCCGCGACGTCGACGCCCTCTCGGAATATTCGCGCCAAAACCGCAACGCCGACCTCATGGGCCGACTGATTTACGACGACCAAAACCGCGAGGTGATCAACTTCGGCAAGTACAAAGGTCAACTGGCTGAGGACGTTATCCGCCGCGACCCGGGATACTTCTCTTGGATTCTCCAAGGCGATTTCGCCCAGAACACCAAGGACGTCTTCACCCGCATCAAGATGAGGATCACAGCCCGATAGCACCTAATGATTAATGGTTAATGGTAAATGGTTAATGAACAAGGTATTAGGCTAAATGCTAAATGCTAAATGCTTAAGAATAAACATATAATCCTCGGTATCACGGGTGGCATCGCCGCCTACAAGAGCGCTATGCTCCTCAGGTTGCTGGTCAAGGCCGGCGCTGAGGTGCAGGTGGTCATGACTCCTTCGGCCAAGGAATTTATCACCCCCGTCACCCTCTCGGCACTGAGCGGCAAGCCCGTTGTGAGCGAGTTCTTTTCAGCTAACACCGGGGAGTGGCACTCCCACGTCGACCTGGGACTATGGGCCGACGCGATGGTCATCGCTCCCGCCACAGCCTGCACTCTGGCCAAAATGGCCACTGGCGTGGCCGACAACATGTTGGTTACCACCTATTTGTCGGCCAAGGCTCCCGTTTTTGTGGCTCCAGCTATGGATCTCGACATGATGGCTCACCCCACGACCACTCGAAACCTCCAAACGCTTCAGCGTGACGGCGTTGCCATAATTGAGGCCGAGGCGGGCGAGCTGGCCTCTCACCTCGTGGGTAAAGGCCGCATGGCCGAGCCGGAAACCATCGTTGCCGCACTGGAAAGTTACTTCGCTAAAAGCGAACAGTGGGCAGGAAAGGACGTGTTGATCACCGCCGGGCCAACATACGAACGCATTGACCCAGTGCGCTTTATCGGCAATTTCTCCACCGGGAAGATGGGTTACGCCTTGGCCGAGGAGGCCGCCAAACGTGGCGCCAACGTGATGCTCGTAAGCGGGCCTGTCAGCCTAAAGGCAAAACACCCCAATATCACGGTCGTAAGCGTGGAATCGGCCCGCGAGATGCACGACGCCTGCGTCCAGGCCTGGCCAGCGGCCGATTTGGCTATAATGTGCGCCGCTGTCGCCGATTATGCCCCTGCGGAATATCACCACAAGAAAATCAAGCGAGAAGGTCACGAAGTGCCTGTGATTGAGCTGGTTAAGAACCCCGACATCGCCGCCGCGTTGGGTCAATCCAAGCGCGAGGATCAAGTATTGGTGGGCTTCGCGCTTGAAACCGACAACGAGCAGGCCAACGCCCTTGACAAAATGCGCCGCAAAGGCTTGGATTTCATCGCCTTAAACTCGCTAAAGGACGCCGATGCCGGCTTTGGCGTGGATACCAACCGCGTCACCCTCTTCGCCGCCGACGGCACATCCACCGAGTTGCCTTTCGGCACGAAAGCCGAGGTGGCCTCCTCTATCCTCAACCATATTAACCTATGAAACAGCTGATTAGCAAGAAAATACTCAACACCAAATGGCTCCGGGGCTTTACCGTCGTGGCCACGCTTATTTTCGCCATATCCCTTGGCGCTCAAGAGCTTAACTGCACCGTTGAGATCAACAGCGACCAAGTGTCGGGTACCAACAAATCGGTCTTCACCACCCTTCAGGAGGCGATGAACGAATACATGAACACCACCAAGTTCACCAACGCCCAATTCTCTACTAATGAGAAGATTGAGTGCCGATTGTTCTTCACCATCAAGGAATACAGCGACAATACGATGAAAGGCACCCTACAAGTGCAATCCACTCGTCCGGTCTACAACACATCCTACACTACCACGTTAATCAACTTCCAGGACTCCAAAATCGAATTCGATTACCAAGAGAATGAGCCACTTACGTTCAATATGACCAACTGGGAGAGCCAAGTGACGGGTATCCTCAACTTCTACGCCTACTTGATTTTAGCCGTTGATTTCGACTCCTTCTCGTCGCGCGGCGGAAGCCAGTTCTACGAGATGTGCAACCAGGTTGTCCAGCAAGCCCAATCGGCGGGCGAAACCGGCTGGAAAGCCTTTGAGGACAACAAAAACCGCGCCTCGGTGCTGTCGGCTTGGACCGACCCCGGCACAGCCGTGATTCGCGACCTGTATTACGACTATCACCGCTTGGGATTGGACGAGATGTCGGTAAGCCCCGACAAGGGTCGCGCCAAAATTACCTCGACGCTCGAGAACCTCACTAAGGTGTACAACAGCTCGCCGATGTCGGTGGCGCTGTCCATGTTCCGTGACGCCAAATTGGACGAACTGGTCAACATCTACACAAAGGGCTCAGTGACCGAGCGCGAAAAGGTGGTGGACATCCTCACGCCCATCTATCCCACTGACACCGACCGCATTACCAAGATCAAAAACGGCACTAACAAATAGCGCGATGATCGAATCCCTGCATATATCCAACTACGCCCTGATCGACCAAATCGACATCGATTTCGCCCCGGGGCTCAATATCATAACGGGCGAAACCGGAGCCGGCAAGTCGATTATGATCGGCGCACTGTCGCTGCTCCTTGGCGACCGTGCCGACTCGAAAATGGTGACCGACGCCACCCGAAAATCCATAATCGAAGCCACGTTTACCGCTCTCCCAGAGGGGATTAAGGAGATTTTCGACCAAAACGACATTGACTGGGATCCCGAGCGTGCTATCCTGCGCCGTGAGTTGTCGCCCAATGGCCGCTCCCGAGCTTTCGTCAACGATTCTCCAGTGACACTCAACGTGTTGCGAACAGTGGCCCTGCAACTTATCGATCTCCACTCCCAGCATCAAAACCTGCTCCTGGCCTCCCCCGCTTACCAGCTCGAAATACTTGATTCATTGGCAAATAACGGCGAGCGATTGGCCGAGTACCGTCGCCGTTACGGTCGACTTAAAGCCGCCGTCAACGCTTTCCGCAAGGCCAAAAAGGACCTCGAGGCTGCTCAGGCCGACGAGGAATTCACACGCTACCAGCTCGACCAACTAAATGACGCAAAATTGCAAGAAGGCGAGCAGGAAGATCTTGAGCATCAGCGCGAAATCCTCTCCAATGTCACCGAAATCAAAGAGGAGCTGGGAGCCATCAACCAAGCCTTGGACGGGAGCGACGAGGCCGAATCGGCAATCGACCTCCTGCGTGAGGCTCTTGGCCATGCCGAAAATCTTGTAGACACGCTCGAGGACGCCGACGCTCTGCGTCAACGTCTTGAAACCGTGGAGATTGAGCTGCGCGACATCGCCGATACCTTCGCCGACATCGACTCACAAATCTCGTGCGAGCCGGGCGAATTGGAGGCCATCGAGGATCGCCTGAACGAGATTTATACCCTCCAGCGCAAGCATCACGTCGACTCGGTGGAGGCGTTGTTGACTCTCCGTCAATCGCTAGAGGACAAGATTGCCGCCATCGACAACAGCGACGACACCCTGCGCGAGCTCGAGCGCACGGCCAAACAGGCGCGCACCCTCGCAACTGAGGCCGCAGCCGAGTTGTCGCAAGCGCGTCGCAAGGAGGCCCTGCGCTTCGCCTCCGACCTTGCCGAAAGGGCTATTCCGCTGGGAATGAAGAATTTGGTGTGTGACATTCAAGTGCGTCCCGCCGATCTGTCATCCACCGGTGCCGACGCAGTGGAGTTCCTCTTTGCGTTCAACAAGAATCAAGAGCCGATGCCTGTGGCCCGCACCGCCTCGGGCGGAGAGATCTCCCGCTTGATGCTGTCTATCAAGTCGTTGGCTGCTAGCAAGATGCAACTTCCGTCGATTATCTTCGACGAGGTCGACACAGGCGTCTCGGGCGATGTCGCCAACCGTATGGGCCAACTCATGGCGCGCATCGCCGAGGGCGGTATCCAGGTCATAGCCATCACCCACCTGCCCCAGGTAGCATCCAAAGGTTCGGCCCACTACAAGGTTTACAAAGAGGACGACGATGTGGCCACCCACACGCGCGTGCGCCCATTGGACGAATCCTCCCGCGTGGATGAACTCGCGGTGATGCTTAGTGGTTCTCATATTGACGAGGCCGCTCGCGCAGCCGCCCGCTCCCTCTTAGGTCTCCAATAAGGTGCCGCACCTTCAGATTTTTATGTTTTTTCGTGACCTTTTGTGGTCAAAATTCAGAGGTTTATGGACAATAACGAGATGATTTTTGGTATCCGCGCCGTGATTGAGGCCATCGACGCCGGCAAGGAGATTGACAAAGTAATGATTAAGAAGGACTTGCACGGCGAGCTTGCCGACGAGCTCCTGCAGAAAATCAAATTCAACGGCATCGTCGCACAGCGCGTGCCGCTCGAGAAACTCAACCGCTTCACCCGCAAAAACCACCAAGGGGTGGTGGCGCTGTTGTCGGCCATCACCTATCACCGTCTCGACCACCTTGTGCCCGAGCTTTACGAGGACGGCGTGCTTCCGTTCATGGTGATCCTCGACGGTATCACTGACGTGCGCAATTTCGGCGCCATCGCTCGCACGGCCGAGTGCGCCGGCGTCGACGCCATCATCATCCCCCAGCACGGGTCAGTGAGCGTCCAGGGCGACGCTGTCAAGACCTCAGCGGGGGCGCTTCTACGTCTGCCCGTCTGCCGCGTGAAATCCCTCGTCAACTCTATCAAATACCTCAAGGACAACGGCTACAAGATCGTCGCCGCGAGCGAGAAAGTCGACGTCAACTACACTCAGGTCGACTACACCGGACCCGTGGCCATCGTCATGGGAGCCGAGGACGTGGGCATCTCCCCCGAGGTGCTCCACCAGTGCGACACGATGGTGTCGATTCCACTGATGGGGCATATCGGATCGCTCAACGTCTCGGTCGCCGCGGGCGTGATGATGTACGAGGTCGTGCGCCAGCGCCTCAACGCCAACCTCGAGGTCATCTAAAAAATCTCCCTGCGAAGCTTCCTCGTGTATTCGTAAATAGGCGATTAGTCCTCGTCGAACTGGAGGTCGCCGAACTCGTCGTCTTCCTCCATGGCAGCCTCGTCAACTTCGTTTTCTACGGGCTGCTCGTCGGGGCTTTCCACCTCGTCCTCGTCCTCGTCCTTGCCTTTCTTCACGGCCGATTTCTTGCCTTTTTTCTTGGGGGCGTTCTTCATCGCCTCGAGGATTTTGGCGGCAAGCTCTTCGGCCAACTCGGGATTGTCGGCCACGACACGCTTGGCTGCCTCGCGGCCTTGGGCGAGCTTGGAGCCGTCGTAGCTGAACCACGAGCCGCTCTTCTTGATGATGTCGTACTCAACGCCCAGGTCGATAATCTCGCCCGTGCGCGAGATGCCCTCGCCGAACATAATGTCGAACTCGCACTTGCGGAACGGGGGCGCAACCTTGTTCTTCACCACGCGCACCTTGGTCAAACGGCCTACAGTCTGGTCGCCATCCTTGATTGACGTGCTGGGACGGATGTCGATGCGCACCGAGGAGTAGAATTTCAACGCGTTGCCACCGGTGGTGGTCTCCGAGGGGCCGAACATTGCGCCGATGTTGGCGCGCAATTGGTTGATGAAGATGCACAGCGTGTTGGTGCGGGCGATGGTGCCGGTCAACTTGCGCATAGCCTGAGACATCAAGCGGGCCTGCAAGCCCATGTTGCGGTCGCCCATGGTGCCCTCGATCTCGCTCTTGGGGGTTAGGGCGGCTACGGAATCAACCACCAGCACGTCGATTGCCGACGAGCGAATCAGCTGCTCGGCGATCTCCAGAGCCTGCTCGCCGTTGTCGGGCTGGGAAATGAGCAAGTTGTCGACGTCCACGCCGAGGCTCTCAGCGTAGAAGCGGTCGAACGCGTGCTCGGCGTCGATGATGGCGCAGATGCCGCCGTTCTTCTGGGCCTCGGCGATCGCGTGGATAGCGAGGGTGGTTTTACCCGAGGATTCGGGACCGAAAATCTCCACCACGCGGCCTCGGGGATAGCCGCCCACGCCCAGGGCGAAGTCCAGGCCTATCGAGCCGGTGGAGATGGTCTCCACGTTTTGTACCTTGTCGTCGCCAAGCTTCATGATGGTGCCATCGCCAAAATCCTTGTCGATTTTCTTCATGGCAGCCTTGAGCGCCTCAAGGCGCGCCACCTTGGGATCCTGCTCCTCTTTCTTCTTGACTGCTATTTTCTTTGCCATTTTATTTAATTTTTAAGTTGTTTTCTATGATGTTGCAAAGGTAATATCGGTAGTGTGCAATTTTATTGCACACTCTAATTAAAGATTCCTAAATATCCACCATGCGAGGATAATCACTAGCCAAGCGAGGATGGCGGGAAGGGAGTACAAAACTTGGTAAAGGCGGTGGAGGGATTGACCTTTCTGTCGGGTCGAGACGACCCAACCTCCTTTCCGGCGCCTCATATTCCAGGCTTCGAGGGCAAGGTAAAGGGCGACGACCGGGATGCCCATGAGGGTCATTGGGTTGAAGGACCAAGCCTGCTCCCAGTGTCCGTGGAATAACGCTTGTAACGCCCGTTGTGAGCCGCATCCCGGGCAATCCAGCCCGGTAAACATCTTGAATGGACAGCGCAAGAACGGCGAGCCCTCGGGCGCTATCAGCAACAAGGCCACAAACGCCACCACGCAAGCCGATATCAGTATCAGCCCTCGCCTTCGCCCCGCTAGCGTCGGCCTAAATTCCACCGCTCAGGGTAAAAACCACCGAGAATGCCGAGGCGATAATGCCTATAACCACGCCGGCTATCAGCCAGCCTGCGGCGCGCTCCGATGCCTTCTTGGCGCCCACGTAGTCGCCAGCCTCCCAGCGGCTTTTCACCTGCCCTGAGGCGATGATGCCGAAAATGCCCGTAAGGATACAGCACAACAGCGTAGCCGCAATGTTCCAGCCCAGATAAGTGGGTGGACACGGCTCCAGCTGGTAGCGAGGGTCCGTATAGGATTGCTGATACGGTGCCTGCTGGTAGCGGGGTTGCTGGGTGCCTCCGAGGGGCGGAGGGGTGGCATGCGAGCCTTGTTGAGCGTGGCGCCACCGCTCGTTGATGTCGTTGGCGCGTTCCTCGCGACGATAAGCTTCCTCGCTCTGTTCCACGAGCTGACGTTGGAGTTCCTCCGGGGTTTCGGGGAAGGTGGCCTCCTCGGCATGCACGTCGATCACAGTAGGCTCGGCAAACATCGGTTGCAGTTCGGGCACAGTGGCGGCGGGGCTCCACGCTTGGAGTCCCTCGCGCCACACGGGGGTAGAGGCGGTGCAGCCGCGCGCCGTCAGCTCCTGTAGCTGGTACGGTCCACAGGCTGCCCCGTTAATGATTATCCAATATTCCATTGCAAGTGGGATGTTTTTGCCACGAATTTCATGAATTTCCGGGGTATATCATTCGTGAAATTCGTGGCCAATGAAAAAACTTTTTTAGAAGAACTTGGTCTCCTTGCCCAGGATGTCGCTGAGCAGGTGGTTGGCCAAGCGTGAGGCCCCCAAGCGGAAGTACTCGTTGGTGAGCCACTCGTCGCCCAGCACTTCCTTGATCAGGCAGTAGTACTTCACGGCGTCCTCGGTCGTGGCCACGCCTCCGGCAGCTTTCAGGCCCACGATATTGCCCGTGGTCTCCTTGTACTCCTTGACGCACTGCGCCATGATGTACATGGCCTCGAGCGAGGCACCGGGATACTCCTTGCCGGTGGAGGTCTTCAGGAAGTCGGCTCCCGAGTACATCGACAGGATCGACGCGGCCTTGATCTTCTCGGCGGTCTTGAGAGCGCCTGTTTCGAGGATCACTTTGAACTTGGCCCCGCGGCACGACTCCTTGATCTCGGCGATCTCGTCGCACACGGCCTCATAGTCGCCATCAAGGAAGTTGCCCACGTTGAGCACGATGTCGATCTCGTCGGCACCGTCGCTCACTGCCAGGGCTGTTTCAACGGTCTTCACCTCGGGGAAAGTCTGCGACGAGGGGAAGCCGCCCGACACGCAAGCGATGTCGACGTCGCTCACCTCCAACACCGAGCGCACGATCTGCGCGAAATTGGGGTAAACGCAGATAGCGGCCACGTTGGGCAGCTCGGGATGCGCCTCCTCGAACTCGTTGACGCGCTCGGTGAAAGCGGCCACCGATTGGGGGGAGTCGGTCGATTTCAACGTCGTGAGATCGATGGTGTTGAACAAGAATTTCCACACCTCAGGGTTGTTATACTTGTCGTAGTTTTCGGCGATAATACGCTCCACTTCGGCCTTAACTTTAGCATCGTCCTCGGTCACTTTCGAGGCGGCGATGGTGTCATGATATTTGTCGCTCATAATGGTTTGTAGGGTTTTTGTGCAAATATACACTTTTTCAACAAGTCACGGAACGATTACGTTTAAAAATTTCCCGAACTTTTTTCCTTTCCGTTACATTATATTAATACCAAAGGCCGCGAAACGCGCCTCTACGAGCGTGCGCCCTCGGTCCCGGAAGCGACAACTATAAACTCCCAAAATACTTTCAACTATGAAAACTTTAGGTAAAGTACTGTTTTGGTTAGGCTTTTGGATCATGATCGGTATCGTGATCGCCTACCTTGTGCTGATGCTTTGTGGCGCAGCAGTGTTCGCAACGTGGGTTGCTGCCCTGTCGTTGTGCGGTATCGTGCTCATTGGCGGCCTGTTGATGCTTATCGGCCGCAACTACGAGCGAGCTGAGAAAGAGAAACACCGCGACCGAGACTAGCTGAAAAGGTCGCAGTGGATGATGGCCTCCACGATGAACAGCGCGCGTATCTCGCTACGATCGACCTCCATGTCGTCGTATGCCGGATTGCAACTGTGGAGTATCACCTTTGAGGGATCGGCGTGTTTGCGCAGATACTTGATCATCCGATAGTCGTCCATCACCACCACATAGGCTCTCCCCCAGAAAATGTTGTGGAGGTTGCGTATCGGCCGTATGGCCACGCGGCCTCCACTTCTTATTGCCGGGGCCATCGAGTCGCCCATCACCCTCACTATCACGCAGTCGCGCGACACGTCGGGAAGGTTGATGTAACCCTCGATGCGGTCCTCAGTGAACATGCGGCTCAGCTCCAGGCACCCGGCCGTCACGTCGATATCGTACACCGGCACACCCTGCGTGTCCTGCCTTACCCTCCTGACGGGCACCATCGGGGCAATCGTCACCTCGGGAAGCGACGAGCTCTCCTCCCCTTTGGCGAACGGCACGTCGTCGCCCGACGTCAGCCACCGTTTCGACACGCCGCAATTGACCACCACCTTGTTGATCAAGGCGTCGGTCAACGTGATGCGCTCCGACATGTACTTGGACAGCGTCGTCGGGTTGATGCCCAGCCGGTGGGCAAACTCGCTTTGGTTCATCCTCATCACGCCCATCAGGTACCGAAGGCGTTCAATCGTGGTCATTGGCGAAATGTTATCTTCCATGTTGCAAATTTACAACATTTTCCACCCATTTGCAACATTTCCCCCGTAAAATTAAGCGTAACACAGCCCGACAAAAGCCATGTTATGCCTAGCAGGGTATGAACCACTATCAAGGAATAATTATTTTGATTGCCCTATCGTGGATTTTTATAAGCCTTCAGCCCACTCATGTCGGCGGGATATGCCGTGATTGTGGCGTCGCCCAAGGATTTGGCTTGGGCTAAGCCTGAATAATCCACAGCCACAACATCGGTGTTATCCGATTCCCAGCGGATAGGCACTTCCATCCCTCCAGCCTCTATGCTCGCTTTCAGTTGATAAGTGGCGCCGGGAGCAAGCGTGATTTCGACCTATATGTCAATTATTGATTGGGATATTCCTGCAGAAAGACAGGTTTGGGTATTCAAGCCCACCTCCACTCCAATATCAAACTCTCACGTAGAGGCCAAGACTGCGTTAGACCGCGTTAGACCGCATGACAGCGCCGTAGGCATGACAGATGCTTTCTCCCGTTGATGGGAGGTTGGTGAGGGCCGTCCAAGAGCCGGCCCGCCCTGGCTACCGCCGACGCTATTGGACATGGGAAGCCCCGCCGGGCGAAGGGCCAAGCGGGGCTACATTATGGAGGGTATTATACTTTATCTCTAATCACTAAGACCTAATACTTAGTACCGGATCTTGGTGGCGGTGGTGCCGGTGACGCGGAGGTAAATCTGGCCGCGGACCGGGTGGGTGACGCGGATGCCCTGGAGATTGTACCAAGTAGAGGCGGCGTTATCAGTTGTGTCGCCCTCGATCGAGCCAACGCCGCTGTTGGTGGGAGTGACGATAAGCTTGAGATCCTCGGGGTCGCTCAGGTCGATAGCCATGTCAACCATGGTGAGGCCAGCCTCGGGTGCCCAGGAGTTCCATAGGACGGAATCGTCGGTGTTTTGGGTCATCGTGTACACATCGCCAGTGCTGTTGGGGGTGGCAACGAGGTCGCCGGTGGTGTAGCGCACGCTCCAGGCGCGGTCGGCGAACGAGAAATTGGCCCAAGAGCCGAGGGTCACGCTGCCAATGTGGTACAGGCCATCGCCATCGTGGGTGAGGCGCCACTCGTTGTTGGGCACGGAGCCATCCTCGTCAGCCAGCCAAGCGTTTTCTTCGCATGCGAGGTAGAGCACTTTGTCGCCCTCAACCCAAGCTTCCTTGGTAGCGGGGTCGAACCATACGGTGTTCCACTCGTCCAAGTCGCTCTGGTTCCAGCCGAAGGAATCGTCACCCTCAACCAGCAGGAAGGTTGTCTTTTCGCCGTTGTAGAGGCCTACTTGGCCATACTTGGCGTTCCAGTCGCCGTTGGCCACGAAGTAGAGGTGCTGGAAGTGGTCGATGCGAGCCGAAACGGGGATACAGTAGCAGCCCGTTGCCTCGTCGAGGGTCATCTTGCGGTCGTCGGTGAAGCTTTCCATGCCCTCAACCTCGTTGAGGAAGTACATCGAGGAGATCACGACCTCGGGAACGGTGATGGTGAGCATCGCGGTCGACTTGACGAAAGTGATGGTGGCGTTGGCGGGGAGGTAGTTGCCTTCGGCGAACCAAGCCTGCGCGCCGCCCTCGTAGAGTTGCACGTCCTCGCAGGGGACGGTGACACCCGTGGCGGTGCCGGCGTCCGCTTCATCGGCGTTGAAGCCGTACTCGAGGCTCCAGTCGGCGTTGGCGATCTTGAAGCCGGGGGTGAGCCACGAGGAGGCGAAATCGACGCCTGTCAGGGTGTACACATCGTCGTCCTCGGTGGCGAACTTGTATTGGTCGTCAAACACCCAAGAGCCGTCCCACTGGCCAGTGGAGGTGCAGAAGGTGCCCACGAGGTAGAGGGCGTTGGGGTCGACAGGAGTGTAGGTATAGGTATTGCCAGCCACGTAGTCGAGGTCGGAGGTCTGCTCATCGCCGTTGGTGAAGATGATCTTGGCGGGCTTGTAGTTGCCAAGGGAGATGCGGTAGAGATTGTTCTCGGCGTCGTATACGCTCATCGCGGTACCCGGCCAAGTGCCGGTGTACTCGGTGGTGACGTCGGTCGTCGAGTCGTAGGTGAAGGCGTAGGCGTAAACGGTCCCCCACTGTGCCTTGGTGTTGTCGAAGAGCACATAGTTGGAGGCGTCGGCCTGGCCGCTCTCGCCGTACTGGTGGCCGTCGATGTACTCCTCGGTTTCGCCCTCGGCGCCGCCGTTGGAGAATTGCACGGTGGCGGGAGTGCCCTGGATTACCATCGCGAGGGTCCAGATCTCGTCGTAGTTGCCTTGGTTGTCGGTGTTCGACGAGGTGAGGTCGAGACGCTTGCCGGGCCATGCGCCACACAACTCGTTGCCGTCGGCGTCAAGCACGTAAGCGAACACCGCGGGCCACTGCGTCGAGCCGTTGTTGTAGGTAACAGAGTAAGCGGTGTAGGTGATCGATGCGGTGGGTTTCAACTCCCAGGGGGAGGTGGAGGACGTAGTGATCTTGAGGGTGCCGGTCTCGAGGTTGAACCACCAATAGTAGTCGCTGGTCACCGTCCAGTTGTTAAGCCAGTTGTTGCTTGAGGAGCTCTTAGTGAGGGCGACCTCGGTTTCCTTGGCCACGGCCTTTCCGCCCCACTTGGCTTCCCAGTTGCCTTGCACGATTTGGAAATTCCACCACGAGTTGGAGCCCGAGAGGCCAGGTGCTCCCGCGTAATAGTAGGAATTGCCGTCCTCCGAGGTCATCTCATAGAAGGTATCAGCCGAGGAGTCGGCCCAGTTATAGATGGAAATCGTAGCAAACTCACTGTCAGCCGAGTAGGTGCCCGGCTCGACGGCGTTGGGGTCGGGCGTGGTGGTGTAGCAGTTGATGGTCATCTTGTCGAGGTTGACCGTGATGGTCCAGGTGGCAGCGTAGGGAAGCATGAACGAGTTGCCGGTGCCGTCGAGGGCTGTGGTCTCGCCATTGACGATTGCGCCCGTGGGATAGATCGAGGCGGCCTCAAACTCGCCGTTGCCCTTGTCATAGCCGTAGCTGTCGGCACCAGCCTCAGTGGAGGCAGCGGTGGAGATTTGGATCCACCAAGTGTTGTCGTAGCCCTCGTAGGCGGTGACGGTGGCCGTGTAGAGGCCAGTGGTGGCGTCGTGGGTGAATGTGGCGGGGTTGGTGGGTGTCCAATTGTCGCTATAGGCGATGTAGAGGGGAGCCGCGTCGTCAACGGGGGTGTCGGGGGTCTCGGGATTTTCGCCCGAGCCACCGCCGAGGGTGAAGTCAACGAGTCCGCCGGCGGGGAAGGTGGAATTGGCTTTGATAACGTCCCACCAAGCGTTGGGGGTGACTTTCGAGCGCGACCAGTTGCCCTCGATGTCGTATACGGCGGCCATCTTGTAGCCGTCGAAGTGGTCGGCCAGCGGCTCCCACCAGAATAGGCCCTCGCACTTGGAGGCGTCGCCAAGATTCTCGATCAGGTACTCAGTAAAGTCGGTGACGTCCTCGTTACACTGGGCGATGCAGCCGCTCTGGGAGGTGTCGCTCGAGTCGTCGCTCCAGTCGTTGTTCATGCCCATCTCGCAAATGATCGACTTGTAGCCGTAGGTCGACGAGAGGGTGTTGATGTTGGTGATAAGGTTGGCGGTGTTGGTGCTCCACGAGGCGGTGTGGTCATCGTCCAAGGGGTAGCAGGAGAGGCCCACGAGGTCCATCTTGATACCTGCCTTCTTGAGGATATTCACAGCCCAGGGCACGCGCGAGGTGTCGCAACCGGCGCCGTGCTGGTAGAGCACCTTGCAGTTGGGGTAGATCTCCTTGGCTGCGTCGTAGCAGGCGTTGAAGTAGGTGACGAAGTTGTCGGCGCCGCTCGACGAGATACCGGCCGCGTAGGCGAATGCCGTGGCTGTGCCGCCCGAAGCCGAGGGGAGAGTGTACTGGAGCATACCGGTATTGGTCTCGTTACCGATCTGCACCCAGGCCACGTTGATGTCGTAATCGTAGCAAGCCTGCAGCACTTCCTGCACGTGCTCCACCATCTTCTCCTTCACCTCCTCGACCGATGCGCAAGAGGCCCATTCGGCGGGGACGAACTGACGAGCGGGGTCGGCCCAGGTGTCCGACATGTGGAAGGCGATCATGAAGCGATGGCCGTTGGCGCTCAGGGCGCGGGCGATGGCCAGCACGTCGTCGGGGTCGTCATAGCCCAGGGTGTTGGTCATCGTGATGGTAGATGAGATTTTCACCGAGAAACCGTCCTTGACCAAGGAGTTGGAGGGGTTTACCCACACGCGCAAGCGGATGGCGTCCAAGCCGTAGTCGGCGCACACGTCCTTCTGCGTCGTCACTCCATCCGAGGTCGACGGGCCGTTGTAGATAGCGTAATTGGAGGTGTTGTTCACGCGGGTGTACCAGCTCACGTCGGCGCCCAGCGCGAAGTCGGGGTAACCGTTTGCCGGTTGTTTGGCCGCGCCCGCGTTGGCGGCCATGGGGGCTAACAGAGAGCAAGCCAACAAGGCTCCAGCCCACACTTTTCTAATCCTTCTCATTGATGGCATTGATTGGTTATAGTATTGAATTATATGTAAGTTATCTTCAAATCAGAAGCAAGCACGCAAATTTACGCAAAATCCCCGAAACAACCAAATCCCACTTTCTTTTATGATTATTTATGATTATGATTGTATGATGGTAACTATTCAGCGAAAAAAATTTTTAACCACGAAAAACACAAAAGGACACTAACACGCCCTTTGTAAATCCGAATTTAGGCTCGTAAACTCGCTAAAGAACACAAAACCATACGGATGGTTAGTGTTTTTGGGAGCTTGCGACCCCTTTTCCTCTCCTAGATTTTGTGTTTTTTGTGTTTTTCGTGGTTAAAAATTTTTCGGTGAGTAGTTACGCTGTTAAGAATTAAATTTTACCTTGGAAACACGAAACCAACCAAAATAACAAATTCCTTGGGGTTATTCGCGGAGGCGGGAGTCGATGAGGATGGTCACGGGGCCGTCGTTAGTAAGCGATACCTGCATGTCGGCGCCGAAAACGCCCGTGGGAATCGGGTGGCCCAAGCCGTCGGAAACCAAGGTGTTGAAGTATTCGTAAAGGGGAATGGCCTCCTCGGGACGCGCGGCGCGGATGTAGCTCGGGCGATTGCCCTTGCGGGTAGAGGCGGTAAGGGTGAACTGGCTTATCGACAGCACGTCGCCACCGACGTCGACTATCGAACGGTTCATCACCCCGTGGTCGTCGTCAAAGATGCGCAAAGCCAGCAACTTGGCGGCGAGCCAGCGCGCGTCGTCCTCGGTATCGCCCGTCTCAACGCCCACCAGCACCATCATGCCTGGGCCGATCTGGCCCGCGACCTTCCCCTCAATCTCGACGCTCGCCCGCGTCACCCGTTGTATCACCAGTCTCATATTCCCAATAGCAATTCAATTTGTTTTTTTAAATGAGGAATATCCTGCTTTACCACCTCCAATAAAATTTTAGGACTTATGGTATAATAATCATGAACCAGTATGTGCCTCATTCCCATAATATCTTCCCATTCAACCTCAGAATGTTGTGCTCGAAACTCTTTGGTTAGTTTCCATGCCGCTTCTCCTATGATTTCCACCAACTTGGTGAGTCCATAGAAAGCTATAGGATTGGTGAAAATTTGATTTTCCCATTCCTCGATGCTCTGATGCTGTATAGTGTTTATGGCTTCTAAGATGTGGCGCAGTCGCTCAGGGTCGCGTAATGGTTCTCGCATAAATTTCTACTTTATCTCGGTTGGCTGATGGAACTGCAAAGGGGCGAAGATAGCCTTCTTCTACTAGATCTACTTCACGATTAAGGATCTTTCTCAAGGCATTACGCATATGGCTCAATGACATTAGCGAAATTCGGGCATTTTCGTCAAACGTTACAAGGATGTCTACATCACTCTCGGGTCCTTCTTCTCCACGAGAACAAGATCCAAACAACCAGGCCTTGACGATTGGAGTAGAGGCAAAATAATCGCGTAGCTGGGGCAAAACCGATTGAACGTATTGACTGAGCATAGAGCTATGTTTTTCGCGAAGATAAGCAAATTTTTTAAACCTGTGTTACTTAATATAGGAGATTTAGGAGATGCGGGACCAGTCGATGGCGGGGCCTTGGGCGTGGAGGAGGGCTTGGCGCAGGGGGTAGTGCTCGGGGCGGGCGAGGTCGGGGTCGTCGTCGAGCAGGGCCGCGGCCGAGTTACGGGCCATCTCCACGATGGGACCGTCGGTGGCGAGGTTGGCGATGTGCAGGTCGAAGGGGATGCCGCTCTGCATGGTGCCCTCGATGTCGCCCGGGCCTCGCATCTTCAGGTCGGCCTCGGCAACGACGAAGCCATCGGTAGTCGACGTCATGATTTCCAAGCGTTTACGGGTCTCGGAGGCGATGTTGAATTTGGTCATCAGGATGCAGTAACTTTGGTCGGCCCCGCGGCCCACGCGCCCGCGCAACTGGTGCAATTGCGACAGGCCGAAGCGCTCGGCGTTTTCAATCACCATTGTCGACGCATTAGGGACATTCACGCCCACCTCAATCACCGTCGTGGCCACCAAAATATCGGCCTGATGCGAGGCGAACAGTTGCATCTGGAAGTCCTTCTCGGCCGGCTTCATGCGCCCATGCACGAAAGCCACGCGGTAGGACGGGAAAGTTTCCTTGATAAACTCGTAGCCCTCTTCCAACGATTTGAGATCCAAGTCCTTATTCTCCTCGATCAGAGGGTAAACGATGTACACCTGTCGACCTTGGGCCAATTGCTTGCCGATGCCGCGCATCACGTCATGGCGCCGGTTGTCGTAGCGCAGGAGGGTTTGGACGGGCTTTCGGCCTGGGGGCAGTTCGTCGATCACCGACACGTCGAGGTCGCCGTAAACGGTCATGGCCAGCGTGCGTGGGATGGGCGTGGCCGTCATCACCAACACATGCGGCGCTATTTGGCTCTTTTTCCACATTTTGGCTCTCTGGGCGACTCCGAAGCGGTGTTGCTCGTCGATGACGGCCATGCCCAAGCGGGCGAATTGCACATTGTCCTCGATCAAAGCGTGGGTGCCCACAAGGATGTGGAGCGAGCCGTCTTGCAACTGAGCGTGAATCTCGTCGCGCTGCTTTTTGCGAGTAGAGCCGGTCAACAGTCTTACATTCACGCCGATAGGAGCGAGCATCTGGCGAAGCGAGTCGAAATGTTGCTGGGCGAGGATCTCGGTGGGAGCCATCAACGCGGCCTGGTAACCATTGTCGACGGCGATAAGCATGGTCAACAGTGCAACCATGGTCTTTCCCGAACCGACATCGCCCTGCACCAGACGGTTCATCTGTCGCCCGGTGATCATGTCGGCGCGTATCTCCTTGATGACGCGCTTTTGGGCTCCCGTAAGCTCAAACGGAAGGCACTCCGAGTAGAATCGGTTGAAAAAAGTGCCCACTCGGGGGAAATAGTAACCCTGGGCTTGCGCCTTGCGGTGGCGCGAGTATTTCTGGATATTTATCTGAAGGAGAAGAAGTTCCTCGAATTTCAAGCGCAATTTGGCGCGCTGCAGGCTGTCGTTGTCCTTGGGGTTGTGGATAGTTACCAACGCCTCGCGTAGGGGCATCAAGGAATATTGTGTCAGGACCTCGGGCGGAAGGAACTCGCGAATCTCGCGCACGGACGCCAGCGCGTTTTGCGTCCACAAGAACAGCGTGCGCGATGTAATACCTTGATTGCGAAGGCGTTCGGTCAAGGGGTAGACACCACGGAGGCCCTGCAACGCGCCGGGAGCGCCCGGGGTGTCGATTTCAGGATGGGCCATGCTCCAATGGCCGTTAAACAGTGTGGGCTTGCCGAAGAGGATGTAGGTGGCTCCGATGTTATACGCTGTCTTTAAGGTCTTTATCTGGCGGAACCATACGACCTCCATCGTGCGCTCGCCATCGGTGAACAGCCCCACGAGGCGCATCTTGGCGCCCTCGCCGAGGACGTTGAACGACACGAAGCGCCCCTGCACCTGCACATAGGGCATCTCGCCCGAGAATTGGGCGATGCGGTACATCGTCTTGCGGTCGATATAGTGGCTGGGGAAGTGGTAAAGCAAATCGCGGAACGATTTGATTCCCAATTCCTTGCCGAGCAATTCGGCTCGCTTGGGGCCGACGCCTTTCAGGTAAGTTATATCGCGTTCACGCAGGGAATTCACTGTTGGAGGTATATTTCGGCGATTTTGAGGTCTAACGGATTGGTTATCTTGATGTTGCGAGGATCGCCAGGGGTGATGACAAGGTCGGAGAAGCCGGCGTGTTCCATCACCGAGGCGTCGTCGGTGAACGGCTTGCCGTGGTCGACCCCGGTCTCGGCGAAGTGGTAGGCTTGGACTAAGAGATCGATTGGGAATCCTTGGGGTGTTTGCACGGCGAAGTAGCGGGAACGGTCGACAGCGTCGCTGTGGGAGGCTGTGCCGCGGCGCAGCGAGTCGGTGACAGGGATTCCCGGGATTGCGCCGTCGTG
>JAJPXC010000122.1:19887-29603 GCA_021205635.1 Bacteroidales bacterium
GCGCCGTCGTGGATAAGAACAATGTCATTATGGGAAATATGGGCATCCGCATGATGGCCGTCCAAGGCCGGCCCCCCTAGGGCATCCGCATTATGGCCGTCGAACGCCGGCCCCCCTAGGCATCCGCATAAGTGTGTTAGGGCGTGGTGGACCGATTCATAGCGGGAGGCGCCACCATGGGTCACGATCACGTCCTCAAGGCCGTACTCGCAGGCTATTTGGCGCCAGCACTCGTCTTCACTGGAGGAAATGGCGATCACCACACGCCCCGTGACGCGCGGGCGCAACGCTTCGATCGCCCTCACCACCACCGGCTTCCCGTCCAACGGCAAGAACTGCTTGGGCACGGCGGATCCAAACCTCGACCCGCTCCCGGCCGCAACCACTATCGCATGTACCATAGTCATAATCACAAAGGTAAGACAAAAAATCAGCATTGAAGGAGAAAGAGCCCTCGCTTTCACCTATTTTAACAAGGTCATTAATGTCGTGCATTCGTGCATTTGTGTAATCTCGAGTAAACGACTGCACGACACTTGAATCAGTAATTGACAAAAGCAGTTTAAAAAAAATCGAGGCCCCGCGGGAGCGCGGAGCCTCGATGATATAGGGGTTGTTGGGATGCTGATTAGCGGCCGCCTGCCACCTTGACGGTGTAAGCGCAGGAGTTGTAGCCACCAGGAGCGGTAACGTTGTCCACGCCCTCGAGCTCGTCCTCGGTGGTGAACTTGAAGGTGATCGTGGCCTCAGCGACGATCTTGGAGAAGCCGTAGGCCCACTCAAACTGGTAAGCGATCTGATAAACGTCCTTGGGGAAGGTGATGTAAGTGTAGTAGAACTCTTTCTGCTCGATCACCTGGGTGGTTGCCTGCTGCCAGGTAGGAGTACCGTCGTCGTTGAACAACGGGTTGCCGCTGGAGTCGACAGCCTGCTCGAAAGCGGGGTAGTCGTTAGGCGTGGTGGTAGTGGAGGCGAAGCCGTCGGCGTCGGGCACATACTCGTCACCGTCTACCACGTAGTAAAGACGCTGACCCTCGTCGTTGTACAGGGGGATGTACACGGGGTTGTCGGTCTTGGTCGTGGTCTCGTTACCGTCGGCGTCGTAGTAGAGGTAGTAGGTTACATAAACGTCGCGCATCTCGCTCTGGAGGCCGTCGATATTGAACATATCGGCAATGGTGACGTTCTTGACGGTTGTGCTCAAGCTTACGTCGACCTTTACTGTGCTCTCCTCGGTAGCCTCGGAACGACGGATATCGATCGAGAGCATGGGATCCTGAGTAGTGTCGTTACGCTTATATGAGATCGACTGGCTGGAATCCATGAAGGTGTAGGTCACACGACCCGGGTCGTAGGCCTTCCAGTATCCGTCGTCGTTGCAGCTTGTGAGCGTACCGAGCACCGCCGCAACAAGAAGAAGGGGTTTTACGAATTTGATTTTCATCTTTTTTACGTTTTAGCGGTGATTAATTAGCGGTGTACTTGCCCGAGGGATCGGGGTTGTTCAAGCCAACAAGCGCCTTATTGGAGTTGACCTCGCTGCGGACGATCACGATGTTCATCCAAGCGGGGCGACCTGAGGTCTTGTAACGGCGAGCCGATGCCCATTGCGAGTTGGCCTGGGTGCGGTTAACCGAGATGTTCAAGCGCTTGGTGTCGAAGTAGTTCAGGCCCTCGCCCCAGAGCTCGATACGCTTCTGGAAGATAATCTCGGCGATCTCGGCGGTAACGGTACCGTTGACTTGCACGGGGAAGTTGAGGGCGGTAACGTCGGGCGAGGTATAGTTGCTGTCACGGTAAGCTTTCATGAACTCATCGAGCTTGGCCTTACCCGATCCGGGGGATACGTGAGCCAGAGCCTCCGCCCAAATGAAGTACATCTCCTCAACACGCATCAAGGGGATACCTACAACCGAGCCTACGAGGTAGCTGTCGGGGTTGCCCTGGCCAGGACGGAACTTCAAGGAGTAGTACTCCTTCAGAGGCGACTTGGAGTTGGTGGGATAGTAATCCTCGTTGATGAAGTATTTGTCGGGGTTGTCGATCACCTGCTCCTGATAGAGAGCGCCACTGGTGGGTGCTACCCAAGAGAGCTTGCGGAAGTCGGTGTCGCTGATGTACTGGTAGTAGTTGGAGGGAATCTGGAGGTAGGGACCGGCGGCGGCGTATCCGTAGGAGGTCTCGTTGGATACCCACGAGGTCCAGTTCAAGATACCCGAGGTGACGATACGGTCCTCCTCAACGAGCTGCATGCCCCAGAGCCAGGAGCTGGTTGCCAAGGTGTTGAAGCCAGTCTTGGGGTCGAGCCATTGGTCGCGAGTAAGAGGAGTAGCGCCAGAGGCGGAGATAGCCTTCTGGGCGTACTCGGCAGCCTTTTGGTACATGGAAACGTCTTCGGTGTCAACGAATGTTTGGCCCAGCCACATGTAGTAACGTGCTTTCAAGCCGTAAACCACCGAGAGGTCGGGAAAGGTCTTCGACATGCGGGAAACGTTGGAGATATACTGCTCGGCGTAGTCGAGGTCACTGAGGATAAACTCGGCCATCTCCTCGCGGGTAGCGCGGGGGTTGTTGTAAGCGTCGGCCTCGACGGTTTGCTCGGTCACGATAGGCACGGTGAGGTTGCGCACGAGCTTGGTGTAGTAGTTGCCTTTGTCAACGGTGGCGTCGAGGCACTCGTACATACGGGCCAGATCCAAGTAGGCCGAAGCGCGGCAGGCCTTTGCCAAAGCGGCGTAACCTTGCTGCATCTCATCGGTGGGAGCGTCGCCAACAGCGCCCAGAGCGTTGTTGGACGAGAGAACGAGCTTGTAGAGGATAGTCCAGATGAACTGGGGGTAACGATAGTCGGTACCCATATACTCGTTGTTCTCCCATGAGGAGTACCAGTCGTAACCGGAGGAAACGATGGCCATATCGTCGCCCATGACGTCGCGCACGTGCATCAGCGAGCCGTAGCCCCAGTCGTAGTGGTTAACCGACGAGTAGTTCATCGAGTTGTACATATTGTAGATTACGGGGAGCTCCCACACGAGGGCCTCCGTTGCCTTGGACGACTCGCCGAGCTCATCGGCGGTCACGTAGTAGGTATAAGGCGCGTCCTCGATGCAGCTCGTAAGCAACATGGGGAAGCCTATCGCCAAGGCTAATGTGGTTTTTATAATTGCTTTTTTCATGAGTTATCGGGGATGTTTAGAATACGACATTGATACCTCCTGAGATTGTACGCATAGGAGCGTAGTAGCTGTTGGTCGACGAGCCGGAAATGCTCTGGCGGGGGTCAAGACCCTTGCGAGCCGACCATACGGCAACGTTGTCGCAAGTCAAGTAGATGCGCACTTTTTCAAGATAAGCCTTGCGCACGAGCTTCGAGGGCAGGGTGTAGCCGAAGTTGATGTTGCGCAGCGACAGGTAGGAGGCGCTCACGAGCCAGCGGTCGCTGGAGGCGGCGGTGTAGAGGTCGCCAAACTGCAGGCGGGGGATATCGCTCGTGGGGTTGTCAACGCTCCAAGCGTTGTACAGGTCCTTGTGGAAGTTCATACCCTTGATCGAGGCGTAGGGCGACGACATCAGTGCAGCGTAGTCGCTGTCGTAGATACGGCCACCAAGCTGGTAGTTGAAGTCGACGGTGAGGTCAAATCCTTTCCACTTCATCGTGGTGCCGAAGCCACCGTAGGTGGAGGGAAGGGCTGAGCCGCAGAGGTAGAGGTCGGCCTCCGAGTAGTCGTTGGTCACGCCCAGGGTACCGTCCTCGTTGGTAACGTACCACAGGGGTTCACCGTTGGTCTTGTTTGTGCCGGCGTACTTGGCAAGCAAGTAGGTGTAGATCGACTTGCCCTCGGTGTAGAAGAAGTTGCCCGATGCGTAGCCGTCGTGGCCGTCGTAGGTAGCGGTTTTGCGCTCCTCGGGGAGCTTGTCAATCTTGTTCTTGTAGAAGGTCAAGTTGCCATAGACGTTAATCGAGTAGTCGCGGCCACGGAGCACGTCGGCGCTAAGCTCGATCTCGACACCGCGGTTGGACATGTCACCCACGTTAGCATAGTAGCTCGAGAAGCCGAACGAGGGGGGCAGAGGGAATGAGAACAGCATGTCGTGCGTCTTGCGGTAGAAGCCCTCAACCGATCCGCTCAAGCGCTCGTTCCAGAACGAGAACTCTACGCCGGCGTTGAAGTTGCCGCCCTTCTCCCAGGTGATATTCTCGTTGCCCATCGAAGCGGGCTGGGCAGCGGGATAGCCGTTGGAGTTAACGATGGTGTAGGTGTTGACGTAGCGGAGGTTACCGATACGGTCGTTACCCTGCTCGCCGTAGGATGCCTTGATCTTCAATTCGTCCACCCAGGGAGCGGTGAACCAGCTCTCCTTGTGCATCAACCATGCGGCGCCCACCGACCAGAATGTACCCCAGCGGTGATCGGGATGGAAGCGCGAGGATGCGTCGCGACGTACCGAAACCGAGCCGAAGTACTTGGAGTCGTAGTCGTATTGACCGCGGAACAACCAGCCCTCGTTGTCGTAATCCATCGAGTAGGAGTTGCCGTTCTCGTTGATGATAGCGCCGGCGAGGTCGGGGTTGTTGGGGTTGAACATGTTGGAGCGGGTAGCGTAGAGCACCTTCTGCTTGTTCCAGTAGTTCTCATGACCTACCAAAGCTGCCACGTTGTGCTTGCCGAACTGGTGGTTCCAGTTCAACAATTGCTGGAATGTATAGTCGGTAGTGCGGATCTGCTCCTGGGTGGTGATACCGTTGGAGGTGGCGTAGGTGCCGAAGTAGGGGTTGGTTACCATCGAGAAGCGGGTCTCGTCGAGCGAGATGCTCTGGTTGGCGGTAAACTTGAAATCCTTCAAGAAGCGGATCTCCAAGTAGCCGTTGGCGTTGAGGGCGTTACCTTCCGACGAGTTGCGGTCGATACGCGAGGAGCCGAGGGCGTTAGAGTCGGTATAGGAGGGACGCTCGAGACCGGCGTTGGAGCCGTCACCGTAGTCGTACATTGTCACGCCGTACTCATTCTTCATGATGTTGCCCTGACCGTCGCGCACGTATACGGGATAGATAGGCGCGATCTGGGTAGCGGCGGCGAAGATGTTAGCCGAGGAGTTGGAGGTACCGTCCTCGTCCATCTCGTTGCGCTTGAAGCGAGCGTAGTTGGCGTTGGCACCCACCTTCAACCACGATTTGGCCTGGATTTCAGCGGCCAGGCGGGTGGTCAAGCGGCGGAAGTTGGAGTTCTGTACGATACCCTGGTTGTCGAGGTAGCCAACCGATGCGTAGAACGAGCTGGTTTCGGTAGCCTGGGAGATCGACATGTTGTACTCCTGGCGCAAGCTGGTGCGGTAAGCCTCGTCCAGCCAGTCGTCGGCGGTAAGCAGGTAGTCCTGGCCGTTGTAGTTAACGACGTTGCCGAGCACGGCGTTGGGGTTGAGCTTGCCGTTGGTGCCGATCAGTCCCTCGCCGTCGGGGAGCTTATATACATTATAATATAGGCCGTAGTCGTTCTGGGCGGTGATGTTGTTGTTGGCCCAAGTGTGAGCTTGGTCAGCCGAGTACTTCAACGAGTTGACAGCGTAGTTGTTCAAGTACTTGTAGTACATCTCGTAGTATTCGCCGGGACTCTTGATCGTGTTGTAGTCGCTGGTGGAGCGGGAGTTGGCACCCCATTTGGCGTCGATGGTGATCTGCGCGTTGGCGCTCTTACCTTTCTTGGTGGTGATAAGGATTACACCGTTTGCGCCGCGGGCGCCGTAGAGGGCGTTGGAGGCGGCGTCCTTCAGCACTGTCATCGACTCGATATCGGCGGTGTTGAAGTTGTTTACGTCACCCGAGTAGGGCACGCCGTCCACGACGATCAGCGGGGTGTTCTCGGCGTTGATCGAGGAGATACCACGGATACGGATTGTGGGGTTGGAGCCGCCCGGGGCGCCGGAGGCGTTGTTGAGCTGCACACCGGAAACGGAGCCGTTCAAAGCGTCCAAGGCGTTGGACACCTGCAGCTGCTCGATCTCGGCCGAGCCCACGACGGCAGCCGAGCCGGTGAACGCGCTCTTCTTGGCCGTACCGTAGGCGACGACCATCACCTCGTCGAGCTTGGTGTCGGCGTTCTCAAGGGCGATGCGCATATGGCCCTCGGTGATACGAACGGTCTGCTCCTTCATGCCTACGTAAGAAACCTTCAATTGTGTCACTTTCTGGGGCACTGTCAGCGTAAAATTGCCATCGTGGTCGGTGGCCACGCCCTGTCCCCCGCCAACGGGTACAACGGTAGCGCCGGGTAACGGCTCATTGTCGCTGGCATCGATAACGGTACCGCGGACGGTGCGTGTTTGCGCTTGCGCGCACACAGCCATCGTTACTACCGTTAAGAGTAATAGAAACAGCTTTTTCATACTTTACTTTAATTAGACATATTGTGATTAGTTGATTTATTTTTAAAATCTTGATACATAGCGCATTATTGCTTGCACCGTGACAAAATGCCCACAATTTGGGCTTTTGTTAACCGCAAAGGTAAGTAAATAATTGAATATTTTGACAAAAGCAAGCAATAATTTTTCCCTTTTAACATTTTGCCACCACGCCGTTTTGGCCACGAATTTCTCTTTTGGCCACGAATTTTTCTTTTAGCCACGAATTTCACGAATTATCACTAATTATTCGTGTCAATTCGTGAAATTCGTGGCTAAAACCTTTACACATTCGTGGCTAAAACCTTTAGAAATTCGTGGCTAAAACCTTTACACATTCGTGGCTAAAACCTTTACACATTCGTGGCCAAGACTTTACACACTCGTGGCCAAAACCTTTACACATTCGTGGCTTTGGATTGTAAAATCGGTGGTTTTGACTACAAAATCGGGGAATAAGTAGAATTTAACTTGAATATATGAATATTTTGGCGTATATTCACGCATTAAAGCTATGTCTACCTTATTTGGCTTCCACCTTTAAGGATCAACGCTAAAGAAAACAACAATTCACTTTATATCACATTTAACGGTAATTTATGAAAAAGTTTTACTCTCTGTTGGTAATGGCCCTCGTGGCTCTTACCAGTTTCCAAATCAAGGCCGACGACGAGTACGTCACCATCAAGGTGGTGATCGACGACGTGACCCGCGTGGACGAAGCCTACTTCAACTGGGGCGAATATCCTATCACCTGGAACGGCAACGAAGGCACAGCGTCCATCCCTTTGAAAAACTCCTACGATTATTACAACTACGCCTCCCTCTGGTTGCAGGTGGACAGCTCGAAGTATTTCATCACTTCATGCACCCGCACCCTCGCAGATGGGTCGACAAGTAATATTACCTTGTATAGCGACTACTATGCGAGCGATAACATCCAGTTTAACGAAACCGTCAATTACGACGGCACGGTGTACACCATCACTACCGGCGACTGGGAGGCCAGCCGCAACGCTACCTTCACTTGTATCGTGGACGACGCCTCCAACGTCAGCCTGTATTGCAACAACTACTATCCTGAGATCGCTACCGGCACCAACACCATCAAGTTCAACTCCGAACTGGAGACCAACTGGTATTGCTGCGCCAAGGATTACTCCTCCAAGTTCTATAAGGTGACTGTTGACGGTACCGAGATTACTACCTACGGCTCCTCCTACTCTCTGAGCGGTATCCACGATGGCAGCGTGGTTGAGATTACCACCAAGTTCCCCGAGGAGCCCTGTACCCTTTCGTTCTCCTTCACCAACGAGGGCACCGAGGGCGTCGTTAAGTACATCACCGTAGCCGGCGAGCGCGTTGAGCCTGCGACCTTCCTGGCCGCCGACTACACCGCTATGGTGGGCGACGTCGTTTGCCTCTACTTCGATCAAGAGGGTTACACCATCGCCGAGCCCAACTACTACAACTCCACCTACATCCTCATCAACGACACCTACACCTACGCTTACGATGGCATGTCCTACCAGCTCACTGGCAACACTACCATCAACATCACCGCCACCAAGAACCAGATGCTCGCCTACACCATCGACATCGACAACGCCAACAACGCCAAGGCTTGGGTGGGCACCTCCCAGTACTACTTCAACCAGTACTCCGATCCTATCGCCCTGGTTGACGGCTTGAACAACCTCGAGATTTCCTCCAAGACTCCTTGGGTGTTCATCAAGGCTGCCGACTCGGCTTGCTACATCGAGTCGTGCACCATCAACGGCACCGACGCCACCTACAACGATTACCAGAACTACTACAGCGTCACCGTTGAGGAAGGCTCGGCTATCGTGGTCACCACCGGCGCTATCGTTCGCGACAAGACATTCGTGCTCTACATCAACGATTATGCCAACCTCAACAGCGAGGAGCTTTCTACCTACGGCGGCTACATGGAGAACGGCGCACGCGAGGACGTAGACCTCTCCACCGGATACTCTACCCACTTGTTCGCTGAGCAGGACAATGACTTCGGTCTCTGCGTTTACGGCGGAAAGGACGGTATCACCATGTGGTCTTACCTCAACGACGAGCCCTACTCGGCTTACTATACGAATGGTGGCACTTACTACTTCACCTTGGCCGACAAGGATGTAGTGAAATTGTATGTATGCGCTGAGGAGCCTACCGCCCATGGCGTATCCTTCGAGATCTCCGGCGCTGAGGTGGCTAATCCCTCCGTTGTTAAGGACTTGATCACCGAGGTAACCGATCCCGAGGCTGGCTTCCTCGCCCTCCCCGGCACCCAAATCGACATCAAGGACAACGGCGACTACCAGATCGACAGCGTGATCGCTAACGACGTAACCATCGATCCCGTTGACGGCGTTTACACCCTCACCATCACCGCTCCCACCGCCATCAAGATCAACGCCAAGGGCAGCGGCATCATCAACGTTGCCAACGACGGCGCAGCCAACGACGACATCTACAACCTCCAGGGCATCCGCGTCAACAACGCCCAGAACCTCCCCGCCGGCATCTACATCCAGGGCGGCCAGAAGATCTACGTGAAATAATCCCGGGGGCCATTCCCCAATCAAGCTATAACATGTGGGGACGAGCCTAAGAGCCTCGTCCCCACATTCTTTTAAAATTATCTTAAACGACCCCGGGAACCCGGAAATCCCGATAGTACCGATCTCTTTCTCCACCGATTTCTCCCGAAATCCACCTAATTAGGAAATTCAATAATAAACCAATATATGCGAAAATTCACCTTGTTTTTAGCCATCGCGGCGGTGACCGCCAGCGCCGCCGGCCTGTCGCCACGCGACCGCATGGCCCTACGCCACGCTCAGCTTCGGGCTGAGGGCAGCCCGATCTCCCAAGTGAGATCCCGCGCGGCAGCCCACCCGGGAAGTGCCGCTGTCCCCAGCGGCACAGCACCCGCTGCCCCCAGCGGCACAGTTATGGCCATGGCCCAGTTGCGCCCGGGCATGACCGCCGACGGCTTGGCCGAGACCGGCGCCACCGTCCTGGGAGAGCGCCACGGCTTCGTGTTCCTCGAGCTTACCCCCGACGTGGCCGAAGCCGTCGCCACCCATCCCTCGTTGAAATCGTTTGAGATCTCGCGTCCCGTCAGCGCCAAGCTCGACGAAGCCCGCGCCATCACCGGCGTCGACCTCGTGCACCAGGGCTACGAGTTGACCCAGCCCTACACGGGCAAGGGAGTTGTCTGCGGTATCGTTGACGGCGGTTTCGACCTGTAATGCCCCCGCAAAATGAGACAGGTGGCTAAGGCAAAAAAAATCATTAAC
>JAJPXC010000150.1 GCA_021205635.1 Bacteroidales bacterium
AAGAGGGATGGACATTAGTATTGATATATATAGAATAACTAAATCCTTTCCCAAAGAAGAAACCTTTGCGTTGAGTAGTCAGATGCAAAGGACCTCAACCTCTATTCCTTCAAATATAGCTGAAGGTCATGGGAGATTCTCTCCTAAGGATTTTCTAAGATTTATAAGAATGGCACAAGGTTCAGCCAATGAACTTGAAACCCAACTTGAAATTGCCTTAAGGCTTAAATATATAGATGAAAGTGTCAAAAATGACATTTCATTCCGTTTACTTCACTTACGCAATATGATGGGTTCTTTTGCTTTGTTCCTAGAAAAGCAGGATAAAACGAAGCCAAAGGACCAATCAAGTAAAGAAGGTATTAACTTTAAACCTTAAACTTTCAACTTTCAACATTTTGATTATGAACCAATTATTGACCATATCTGCTTCGCCCCATATACACACCCGAAGGACTGTTTCCTGGTGCATGTGGCAGGTGCTGATCGCGCTGGTGCCAGCATTGGCATGCGCGCTCTACTACTTTGGCATCGGGGCGGCAATCGTAATCATCACATCTATCCTCGGTTGCATCATCACCGAGTACTTGATTAACCGCTACATGCTTGGACGCCAGTCAACCATAGCCAACGGTTCGGCCATCCTCACCGGCTTGCTTTTGGCTTTCAACTTACCGAGCAATTTGCCTGTCTGGATCGTGCTCACCGGTGCGGTTGTGGCCATCGCCATAGGCAAAATGTCGTTCGGTGGACTGGGATGTAACATCTTCAACCCCGCATTGGTGGGCCGCGTGTTCCTACTGATCTCATTTCCAGCGCAAATGACCACTTGGCCTGAACCCTTGGTTAACCCCTGGAACTATACCGACGCTTCCACCGGAGCCACCATCCTCGGCGCTATCAAGATGGGGGAGATTTCGCCCGATGCGGTTGACCTCTTGCAAAAGGCCCTGGGCATGGCTGGCGGCTCTCTTGGCGAGGTGGGGGGTATAGCGCTGATCCTTGGCGGCATCTATATGATTTGCCGTAAGGTGATCACCTGGCACATCCCTGTGTCGATTCTCGTTACCGCGGGATTGTTCTCGTGGGCAATCGGCATCAACCCATGGGTACAATTGCTCTCGGGCGGCATGCTGCTGGGAGCCATCTTTATGGCCACCGACTATGTTACATCGCCTATGAGCCATCGCGGAATGGTGGTTTATGGTGTGATGATCGGCCTGATTACCATAATAATACGCCAATGGGGAGCCTACCCCGAGGGTATGTCGTTCGCCATACTGCTGATGAACGGCTTCGTGCCGCTGATCAACCGCTACATTAAGCCCCGAAAGTTCGGAGAAAGGAGGGTCAAGAAATGAAGAAATTATCATCGTCACTCCCGCATCTGATTCTCTCCTTAGGCATCATCACAATCGTGGTGGGCGCCGTTTTGGCTTGGGTATACGAGGTAACTGAGGATCCGATCGCCCAGGTGGAGAAGCAGAAGAAAGTGAACGCCATTGCGGCTGTCACCCCCGAATTTGACAACGACCCGATGGCCGAAACCGTCGAGGTGGAGATGGACGGCCACAAGATACCCGTGCACATCGCCACCAAGGGTGGCAAACTCGTGGGTGGTGCCGTGGAAAGCTACTCGATGAACGGCTTCTCGGGCGAAATCGACGTGATTTACGGCTTCAACCGCGACGGCGAAATCACCGGCTATCAAGTGATCAAGCATGCCGAGACCCCGGGTCTTGGCGCCAAGATGGAGCAATGGTTCCGCGACCCGCAAGGCCATCGCTCGGTAATCGGTCAGAATCCCTCCAAGAAACCGCTCACAGTCGCGAAGGACGGCGGCAAGATCGACGGAATCACGGCCGCCACAATCAGTTCGCGCGCCTTCCTCGACGCACTCAACCGCGCCTCCAGCGCCTATCAACAAGCTAAAACTCAACGAGATGAATAAGTTACAAATCATATACAACGGCTTGGTGAAGGACAACCCCACGTTTGTCCTCCTCTTGGGCATGTGCCCCACCCTGGGCACCACCGGAAGCGCCTTGACGGGCATGTCGATGGGTTTGGCTACCATGGCTGTGCTCATCTGCTCCAACGGCGCCATCTCAGCCCTTAAGAGCTTGATTCCCGACAAGGTGCGCATCCCGGCCTATATCGTGGTTATCGCATCGTTTGTCACCGTTTTGCAGATGATTATGCAAGCCTATCTGCCAGCTTTGAACGAGAGCTTGGGCATCTTCATTCCCCTGATCGTGGTCAACTGCATCCTGCTTGGACGCGCCGAGGCGTTCGCGTCTAAGCATCCCGTGGGCGATTCGCTCTGCGACGGCTTGGGCATGGGACTCGGATTCACCTGCGCGTTGACCTTGCTTGGCGCCGTGCGCGAGTTGCTCGGCACGGGCCGCATCTTCTCGCTTGAGCTGTTCCCCGAGAGCTACGGCTCGCTTATCTTCGTGCTTGCCCCCGGCGCGTTCATCGCCTTGGGATTTCTGATCGCATTCTCCAACTACATTAAAACTCGCCACGCCTGATGCTCACCTACCTGTCAATAATTGTCACAGCGATATTTGTCAACAATATCGTCTTTGCCCAATTCCTGGGCATTTGCCCCTTCTTGGGCGTTTCCAAGAAGTTGAGTTCGGCTGTCGGCATGGGTGGGGCCGTCACTTTCGTGATGGCTTTGGCCACAACAGTCACTTGGTTGCTTCAAGAGTATATCCTTGTACCCCTGGGGCTTACTTTCATGCAAACCATCGTTTTTATCCTCGTCATCGCGGCGCTGGTGCAGATGGTGGAGATTGTGTTGAAGAAAATCGCACCCGCGCTGTACACCGCCTTGGGTGTGTTCCTGCCGTTGATCACCACCAACTGCGCCGTGTTGGGCGTGGCAATCTTGGTGACACAGAAGGGATTTGACCTCGGCGAATCGGTAGTTTACGCCGTTGCAACGGCCATCGGTTTCACATTGGCGCTGACCATGTTCGCCGGAATCCGCGAGCAGTTGGCGATGACCGAAGTGCCCCGTCCTATGCGTGGCGTGCCTATCGCCCTTATCTGCGCCGGCCTCCTCGCCATGGCATTCATGGGCTTCGCCGGCATCACCATCGGCTAACAATCGGCCCCCAAGCCCCCGAAACGGGGGTGCCCCACCCGGAAGGCTACTTTAAACTTTAAACTTTAAACTTTAAACTTTAAACTTTAAACTCCCTGTGAAACCTCTTTTCTCCATAATCACAGTCACTTACAACGCCGAAAAGACGTTGCCTGTGACCATGCAAAGCGTCGGCGAGCAGACGTGCCAACTTTTTGAGCACCTCATCATCGACGGCGCTTCCACCGACGACACTCTAAAGATTGCCAACGACGCCAAATTGTCCCAAACCGTCATCGTATCGGAGCCTGACAAGGGATTGTATTACGCTATGGACAAGGGACTTGCGATGGCGCAAGGAGATTATGTGATTTTCCTTAACGCCGGCGACAAGTTCCACGCCCCCGACACGCTGCAGCGCATCGCCGACGTGGCCATGGACAACGCCTATCCGGGCATCATCTATGGCCAAACCCAAATCGTTGATTCCCAAGGACATCGCATAGGCGAGCGTCATTTCCGTGCTCCCAAGGTGTTGTCGATCAAGAGTTTTGCCAACGGTATGGTGGTGTGTCACCAAGCTTTTGTGGCTTTGAGGAAAATCACGTCGCCATTCGACCTACGCTACCGATTCTCAGCCGATTACGAGTGGTGTATACGTTGCCTGCAACACTCGCGCCGCAATTATTACATCGACGACTACTTGGTGGACTACCTCAACGAGGGAGTGACCACTCGCAACCACCGCAAGTCGCTCAAGGAGCGTTTCCGCATCATGTGCCACTATTACGGGGTACTCCCAACCATTTGGCGCCATATACTTAAAGTGTTGAAACCCCAGAAGAAATGATACTGTTGAATACCTCTTTTCACGTGTTGAAATCGCTGGCGCAAGATTTCGAGTCTTGGGCCAAGAACGTGTATATTCCCGCTGTAAAAGAGAGCGGAATCTTCGGTGAGCCTCAGTTTTTGCGGATTTTGGTGGAGGTGGACCCGGCTTTGGCCAGCTATTCCATCCAGATGCCTTCGCCCTCGCTTGAAGAGGCCACGCGCTGGCACGACGAGACAGCCGCATTACTCCACGACGACCTGTGCAGCCGCTGGGGAGAGAATATCGTGTATTTCTCAACCTATATGGAGGTGATTTAAAGGAGGGAAGAGGCGTGGAAGGCATTTACGACAAGATCATAATCGGGATTGACCCGGGAACCAATATCATGGGATACGGCATCCTGGGAGTGAAGGGCAAGAATCCCGCGATGATTGCCCTGGGGGTGATCCGCCTCAACAAATTTGACGACCACTACATGCGCTTGGCTCGTATCTACGAGCGCGTACTAGGACTGGTGGAGCAGTATCTTCCTGACGAGATGGCGATTGAGGCGCCGTTTTTCGGCAAGAATGTGCAGTCGATGCTAAAATTAGGGCGCGCACAGGGTGTAGCGATTGCGGCCGCCTTGGCACGGCAAGTGCCTATTACGGAGTACGAACCGCGCAAAATCAAGATGGCGATCACCGGCAACGGAGCCGCCAGCAAGGAGCAGGTGATGGAGATGCTGAAAAGGATTTTATCCATTCCCCCCGAAAACCTCACCGACACACTCGACGCCACCGACGCGCTGGCGGCGGCGTTGTGCCACTTTTACGAGACGTCAAAACCGATTCCAGCCAAAGTTGGAGCTAAATCGTGGAAGGAATTTGTGGCGAAGAATCCCGATAGGGTAAAATGATGCCCTTTTAGGGATGGGCCGCCGAACGTCGGCCCGCCCGGGCTGCGCCTACGTTGGTGCGGCCGCTGAGGGCAGCGGCCATCCCAGGTTGGGCTGCGCATACGTTATAGGCGGGCGTCGGAGGCGGAGGAGGGAAGGAGCCATTTGACGTCGTAGATGACGTGGTGGGGCTTGAGGAGGGAGGCGATGTCGAGGTCGCGGAATTGGTTGTGGGCGACGGCGAGGATGGCGGCGTCGAAGCGCTCGGCGGCCAACTCGTTGGTGATGTCGATGCCGTACTCGCGCTTGGCCACGGCCGGGTTGGCCCAGGGGTCGTAGACGGTGATGTCGATGTTGTACTCTTTCAGCGCGCGGTAGATATCTACCACTTTGGTGTTGCGGCAGTCGGGACAGTTTTCCTTGAATGTGAAACCGATGATAACTACTTTGGACTCAAGCACTTGTATCCCCTTCTTCAACATTAGCTTCACCACCTGTGAGGCCACGTAAGCGCCCATACCGTCGTTCATTCTACGACCAGCGAGGATAATCTCAGGGTTGTAGCCGTGTCGCTGGGCGCACTGGGCAAGGTAATAGGGATCTACGCCGATGCAGTGACCGCCGA
>JAJPXC010000170.1 GCA_021205635.1 Bacteroidales bacterium
TGACCTCCAACTGGTTGCCACGATCGCCCCCGAATACTCCCCCATCCTCTCCCTCACCCAGCCTGGCGTCCTAAAGACCCCCGACAACTTCCTCGGCCTCAACTTCCGCGCAATTGCCTCCCGCGAGCCCATCGAGGCGGTCCCCTCGTACCCCAAGGCGGTCGCGTGTCCCGCGGGTCACCGCGGGGTCCCCTCCCTAATCGCCTCCTCCCTCACCCAGGGGGAAATGCCCACCGAGGATGCCGAAAATTGGCTCCTGCTCTCCGAAACCTCCGCCTCGGCCCTTGAGCTAAAAGCCGGCGACAAAGTCGACGCCTGCTTCTTCAACGGCGAGAGACTCCGTGTGAGGCGATTAACCGTCAAGGGCGTGTTCAACACCCATTTTGGCGATTACGACCAGGGGATGTGCTTCGTGCCTATGGACTTGCTTCAGAAAGTGAGCGGATTAGACGAAGAAGAAGGCACTCGCATCGAATTGACTGCCGTTCCCTTTGACAGCATCGACACCGTGGCCGAGCGGGTGAGCCAAGACCTATACGAAGCTTACATCCAGGGGCGCACCAAAGGCCGTTTGCTCACCGTCACAACTGCCCTCGAGACCGGCGCGCTTTACTTCAACTGGCTGTCGCTATTGGACACCAATGTCGTAGTGATACTGCTGCTTATGGGAGCCGTGGCAGTGTTCACCCTCGTCTCCTGCCTGTTCATCCTGATTCTGGAGCGAGTGCGCACCATCGGCATCCTCCGCGCCATGGGAGCAACGTCGACTCAAATCCAGTCAATATTCATCTACTTGACCCTCCGAATTGTGGTCGTTGGCTTGCTTGTAGGCGACATCCTTGGCTTGGCACTCGCAGCCGCGCAATACCTCTGGGAGATAGTGCCGCTCGACCCCGAAAGCTACTACCTCACGGCCGTGCCCATCGCCTTCCCATGGCTCGCCCTCGTGGCCTTGAACCTCGCCGTCCTCGTCATCGGAGCCGCCGTTCTCCTAATCCCCTCAGCGGCAGCCTCCCGCGTCTCCCCCACCACCGCCATCCGCTACGAATAATTTAACCTTTTTTACTTGGTAGTTGTTACTAAGATATAGCACTTGCCGCTATTCCGAAAAATTTCATTAACTTTGCACGTTAAAACCACGTTTCAACTCACAATGACGAAAGAAGCTGATCTTAAGCAACTGATTATCGAGGGAATCCAAGAGCGCAAGGGCCGCGACATCACCGTGGTCGACCTTGACGCCATCGAAAGCGCCCCCGTGCGCCGATTCATCATATGCCAAGGGCAAAGCAACATGCAAGTGTCGGCCATCGCCGATTCCGTGCGCGAGTATGTCCAAGAGCACTCAGGCCAAAAGCCCTACAACTACGACGGCTACCGCAACGCCCAATGGATCGTCATCGACTACGGCGATACCCTGGTGCACGTGTTCCAGCCCGAGTTCCGCCAGCTCTACGACCTCGAGGACCTCTGGAGCGACGCCGTTATCACCGAGATCCCCGACCTCGACTAGCCACCGTGCCCCGCGGTTTGCCGCGGTGGTCATTAACCATTCACCACTCACCACTCACCACTCACCGTTAACCATTACCCCCCAATATGCCCCCGTTGAAAAAGAAACCCACAGTAAAATTCAGTATCTACTGGATGTACGCCATCCTGATACTTTTCCTGCTCGGCGTGTTCTACCTCGATAACAACTCTATCACGAAAGCGGTGAGCTACAGCCAGTTTGAAAAATGCGTCACCGAAGGCGGCGTCAAGAAAATCATCATCAACTCCAAAAAGAACGTGGCCGAGGGCATACTCACCGAGGACATGGCCTCAGACATGTTCCACGAAAGCCAATACACCCGCGACTCGGGCCAAGAAGCTCGCATAGCCACCGACATCGCCTCGGCCGACTACCTGCAGAAGCAAATCGACCAGTGGAAAGCCGAGGGCGTGTTCAACGGCGATGTGCAATACGAAAAGAGCTCCGATATGTTCTCCTTGCTGTGGACATTCGGCCCAGTGATCCTGATTATCCTCTTCTGGTTCTGGATGATGAAACGCATGTCGGGTCGCGACGGTGGCTCGGGTGGCGTGTTCAACGTGGGCAAATCCAAAGCGCAGATATTCGACAAGGACGGCCCCATCAAGGTCACCTTCAAGGACGTGGCAGGCCTTTCCGAGGCCAAAACCGAGATCGAGGAAATTGTGGAATTCCTCAAAAATCCCCAGCGCTACACCGACCTTGGCGGCAAAATCCCCAAGGGAGCCCTGTTGGTAGGCCCTCCGGGAACCGGTAAGACTCTGTTGGCCAAGGCCGTAGCCGGCGAGGCCAACGTGCCGTTCTTCTCAATGTCGGGTAGCGACTTCGTGGAGATGTTCGTGGGCGTGGGCGCTTCGCGTGTGCGCGACCTGTTCCGCCAAGCCAAGGAGAAAGCCCCTTGTATCGTGTTCATCGACGAGATCGACGCTGTGGGTCGCGCCCGCGGCAAGAATCCCAACAGGGGCGCCAACGACGAGCGTGAGAACACACTCAACCAGCTCCTTACCGAGATGGACGGTTTCGGCACCAACTCGGGCGTGATCATCCTCGCCGCTACCAACCGCGCCGACATTCTCGACAAGGCCCTGCTCCGAGCCGGACGCTTCGACCGACAAATTTACGTCGAGCTCCCCGACCTGAACGACCGTGTGGCCATCTTCAACGTCCACCTGCGCAACGTCAAGACCGACGACTCGGTCGATGTCGACCTGCTGGCTCGCCAAACCCCCGGTTTCTCGGGTGCCGACATCGCCAACGTGTGCAACGAGGCCGCTCTTATCGCCGCCCGTCACAACAAGAAAGCCGTTGACCGCCAAGACTTCATCGACGCTGTCGACCGCATCATCGGCGGCTTGGAGAAGCGCACCAAAATCACCACCGACGAGGAGAAACGTTCCATCGCCATGCACGAAGCTGGGCACGCCACCATCTCATGGCACCTGCAATACGCCAACCCCCTGATCAAGGTCACCATCGTGCCCCGAGGCAAGGCTCTCGGGGCCGCCTGGTACCTCCCCGAGGAGCGCCAAATCACCCCCACCCAAGCCCTATTGGACGAAATGTGCTCCACCCTTGGCGGTCGCGCCGCCGAGGAGCTATTCCTGGGCCGCATCTCCACAGGTGCCGCCAACGACCTCGAGCGCGTCACCAAGCAAGCCTACGCCATGGTCGTCTACTACGGCATGAGCCCCAAACTACCCAACCTTTCCTACTACGACTCCACGGGGCAAGACTACGGGTTCTCCAAGCCCTACTCCGACGAGCGCGCCCGTGAGATCGACGAGGAGGTACTCCGCATCATCAACGAGCAATACGCCCGAGCCAAGGAGATTCTGCTCAAGCACGCAGCCGGCCACAACCAGTTGGCACAGGTGCTTATCGACCGCGAGGTGATCTTCACCGAGGACGTCGAGCGCATCTTCGGCAAACGCCCATGGGTTTCCCGCACCGACGAGATCCTTGCCGCCCGCAAGGACCAAGAGGACAAAGACGCAGAAAAAGAATCCCGGGAGGAAGAAAAAGAATCCCCAAAAGACGTTCCCCCTCAAGGCGACACAGCGTCACCACTAAATAGCGATACAGCGAAAAGCGACCCCGTCACCGGCGACTCCCCCCAATATCCCAAAAACATGCCCCCGCTCCCCGACGACCTCTCCTCCCCCCAGGATAAGGACAAGGAATGACCCGAAAGCTACTATTCATCACATTGATAATTAGCCTTTTACCACTGCAAACACTGGCTTTCGAGAAATCGGCCAAGGTAAAAAAGCGCAAGAATCCACCTACGACTGAGGCCGTGGTGGATTCCGCTTTGTCCGTGCGCAAGGTCGTCAAGCTCCTCAACCCCACCCCCGAGATTGAGCTGGGCACCTCAGTCACTGGCATCCACATGGCCCAGCCACCCGAGCATCTCTCCACCAAGACACAGTACGCCGACTCAATCGGCCTGCTTCGTCCCACCCCGTCGTGGCTGCGCCAATACCTCTCCTCACTCATCCGCGGCAACGACGACCGCACCCACGAGAAACGCTTTGACATGAGTTTCGGCCTGTCGCCAAGCTACACCCGAGAGGCCTCATTCGGCATCGGTGCCATGGCCACCGGCCTTTACCGAATAAATCGCCAGGACACCATTCTGCAACCCTCCGACGTGTTCGCCTCGATCAACTGCTCCCTCAACGGCTTCTATGTGCTCACGTTTAAGGGCAACAATATCTTCCCCGATGGAAAATCACGCCTCAGCTACAAGCTTGAATTGTACCGCAAGCGCCTGGATTTCTGGGGACTCAACTCCGAGGAAACAGCCAAGAATCCCAAATCGAAATACGACCGACGCCAAATCGACCTCCAAGTGGAGTACATCCGCCACATGGCTCGCATCTTCTATTTCGGACCTCAATTACGTTGCGACTACACCGACGCGCGCAACATCGACAACCTCGCCTACATGCTCGGCGAGCGCCACCAGTATTACGTCACGGGGTTTGGCGTGTCGCTGGAATTTGACACCCGTGACAACCTCGTCACCCCCACCCGAGGCTGGCACCTGGCCTACAAGCCAATGTTCTTCTGGAAGCACTTCGGCTCGGCTCCCTCCTCCTTCTTCCGCCACACTATTATATTTAATGTGTACAAGCGGCTGTGGCGAGGCTCGGTGCTCGCTTACGACTTCTACTCAGTGATCCAAACCTCCCACGCCCCCTGGACCATGCGCGAGATGGTGGCCAGCGACGGCATCCGCATGCGCGGCTACTACATGGGCTCCTACATCGACAACAACCAGGTAGCGTCGCAGATTGAGCTGCGCCAACACGTGTGGCGACGCCTTGGATTCACCGCCTGGGTGGGTGGCGCCACCGTCTTCTCCTCCATTCGCAACTACACCAACCGCGACATCCGTCCCGAGTGGCTTCACAACTTCGGCTTGGGCCTTCGCTTCGAGATCAAGCACAACGTCAACGCCCGCATCGACTACGGCTTCGGTCAGCACACCTCCGGCATCCTCTTCGCCGTCGGCGAAGCCTTCTGATATTGGTTAACGGTTAACGGTGAGTGGTTAACGGTGAGTGGTTAACGGTGAGTGGTTAACGGTGAGTGGTTAACGGTGAGTGCCACTAACAACTAACAACTAACAACTACACGGCTCTTTCATTTAAATCAAAATTCAGCGTATAGTTCCCTTACCCGACTCT
>JAJPXC010000099.1 GCA_021205635.1 Bacteroidales bacterium
AACTGCCGAAATCTTATTTACCGAAAACTTATGAAATTTTATTTGCAGATTACAATCTCGCCCTTCATTAGCCGCATGGAGGTACGCAGCCTCGTGGTGGCCGCTGAGGGCAGCGGCCGCTCCCAGTGTGGGCTGACGCGTGGGGGCGCCTGGTGATGGCCGTCCAAGGCCGGCCCCCCAAGGCTCCGCGGACGCTTAGAAGAAGATACCGGCGCGGAAACCGAATTCGGTATCGCTACCCTTAGAGAAACCAATTGTCAATTGGGGTCCAAAGAAGATGCCAAATTTATGGCCCAAATAGAGTTGAGGCGCGATTTGCATTCCCCAACTCGTGAAGGTTTTATCATCTCCTTCCTCGTCATGTCCGAAAATAACCGAACAACATACGTCAATGGGTATCAGTACATTAACATTATCGGAAATATAATAGCTAAAAGCTGGGCCGAGACCAACAAAACATCCTTCGTTGTCTTTCCCTCCTAATCCTAAATTCCAGCCCAGAGAGAAGTCGAATCCTCCTCTAAACTCCGAGGCGATTTCCCATGGGGACACAGTCCACCCAAAGCCGTATGTCCCGGATTTATCAACGCTATCAAAGGAGATTGCGTTATAAAAGATCCTATACCACATATCTTTCCGTTCCTCGGAACTGGAGGATGTGCTTGCCGACGGAATGTAGGATTGTGTGCTGCTGGCGGATTGCGCCGTGGTCGTGGTTTCCTCCACCTCTGCGGGCTGGGTGTAGGTTTGCTGTCGGGGGGTGGATTGGAGGGTGGTTGCGGGCGCGGCTGTGGCGGCGTCGGAAGTAGGGATGGTAAGCTCCATGCCCACGTAGACGTATTGGGCGGCGTCGGGGTTGAGCTCGATGATACGGGCCTCGGTGGTGCCGTAACGCTGTGCGATGCTGGCGAGGGTTTCGCCGCGGTCAACGATGTGTGTTGTGGTGGTTTGGGCCACAGCCATGGCTATGCCCAGGAGTGCGAAACAGCCAAGAGCCATTAAGCGTCGGGTGAAGTGTTTCATGTGATGAATGTATTAATGAATTGATTAGTAGTCGGTTTGGATCACGAGATAATTGGTCATTCGCCAGAAGTCGGCGGGATTCTTAACCAGCAAGGTGAAGTTGCCGGCACCGTCGGTGGTGATTTCGTAGGACGATTCTGGCATTTTGGAGATGATGCGCGGACGCTTGGCCGAGAAATTGATTTCGCGCCACTGGCGGATGTCGACCTTGGCGAAGCGGGTGCGGTCGAGCGACGACTCGGCCGAGATGTTGCTGCCCCGCAGGATACCTTTTCGTTGCAGGTCGGCCTTGGTGCCGATTGCCACGTAGCCGTTGTTGAGCATGGCGTCCTGGCGCTTGAGGGCTTCGCCTTGGCGCTGGTTGCGGTTGCTAAGGTCGGTGATAGTGGCCTGCTGGGTGTTGATGGTGACGCGTTGCGACTCCACTTGCTCGCGCAGGTTCTCGATGTCGACGTTTTTGTTGGCCAACTCCTCGCGCAGCTGGGCGATTTGGTTGTTTTTGAAACCGATCTGCTGGCGCAGGTGCTCGATGAGTGACAGCGACTGGGCGTTCTCGCTCTTGGCTTGGGCGAGGCGGTTCTCGAGGGTGTCGATACGGCGGTTTTGGTCGTAAATCGCTTGCTCGTAGCGCAGCAGGTTCTGCACTACGTCCTCCTTGGTCAGCGGTCCTTCGCCCGTGCCGGTGAAGATGAGGCTCTCCTGGAGGTCGAGGGAGTCGAGGGCCGCGTTGATGGTGCGTACGGTCGACGCGTAGTCGTTGAGAGTGGCCGTCTGCTGGTTGTTGACGTTGCGAAGGGAGTCGCGCTCCTCCACTAGGCGCATCAGCTCGGCGTTGGAGTTGCCGGAACCGCTCATCAGAGCCGTGGCGGCTACCCCGAGGCACAAAATTAGATAATTGATTTTCATGGGGTTATTTGGCTTTACGTGTGTAAACTGTGATTGATCGGCCCACTTTCAGCTGGGCGCTCGACGAGGTCTTGGATGAGATGTCGTTCCACGAGCGGAGGTCGTCCTCGCTCACCTCGTATTCGCGGGCGATCGAGGCGATGGTGTCGCCCGATTTGACTGTGTGTATAAGCATGCGCAGGCGCGTCTCCTTGGCCGTGGCTTCCTCCTTGGTTGCCTCTTTGGGTGCCTGCTCCACTGCCTCAAATGGATTGATGATGTCGATCATACCGCTTTTGTAGCGGATCATGAACACGTCGCTCTTGTTGATGACGCCGTCGCCCTTGTCGGTTTTGCCCACCATGCCCAGGAGGCCCGACGATTTCGACTTGGCGGTGTATTGTACGGAGTTGTCGGTAACGCGGATGTCGTCGGCGGCGATCTCGGCGCCTTTAATTAGGTAAATGGCGTCGGATTTCTTGGGGTCGACACGCTTGGCCTCGCCGGTGATGCGCTTGCCGTCCGGGGTGAGGTAGACGTTGCCCTGCTTGTCGATGTACACCATGTACACGTCCTTGGTGGGCGCCTCCTTGCGGGTACCCGTTTTGTCGCCGATGTAGCCGAAGATCACCTTGTCGTCGGTGATCTGGTAGAGCTTGACGTCGCCCTCCTGGCCGTTACGGAATATTATATGGTCGGCGGCCAGGGTTGAGCATGTAGAGATTGTGGTGAGTAATAATAAGGTAAAGAGTCGTTGTATTCGCACTATGGGTCAAAGATGGGCCGTGACTCCCGGAACGGCCCGTTTTAGGTTTGGACAAAAAAGACGTGGGAGCCCTTGCTGATCCCACGCTTAGGCCTTCGCATTGCCTTGTCCCAAGGATAAGCAAAGGTATCCAGCCCACGTCGTGTAGTATATACTTCACCAGCCGCCTTGCCAACCCTAGATCCAGGGTAGCAAAGGCGGGGGTGGCTATAGTACACCCATATGGGCGATTACCGTTGCCGTTGTCTTTCTGGGACGGTTAAAGTTGCGAAGTTTAAGCGTGAAAGATAACGTTCAAGTAAACGCCCTTTTTTACGATTTTAATCGGCCCACCCTTCCTCTGAAGCGTGGACTAGACGCGAAGATAAACACAATTTTGCGATTGTGAAAATTTTTTAGCGAAAAATTGGAGAAATTGGAGAAGGTAGCGAAAGGTAGCTGTTTAGGGAATATTCTTTTACCACTAAAGTGTTTTGGGGTTCTTCGTGGTCCAATTCTTCTGTTGCTGAAAATGTAACCTACGCGTTATCTTATAAAGGAGCAAAAACAAAAGAGGTAAATCGCTGGGGGTGAAGCTACTTACCTCTTTTGGCGGGTATCCCCGTGGGGGATACATTGACGTGATTAGCTGGTATTTAGGTCGAATATGATGTTATGTGATACGGCTAATAATCAAGGGTTTAGATATTATCGCCAAAAGTTAAATAACGGTAGATAACAAATTTGCAGACACGGCGCAGACACGGAATTGCGAAAATGACTAACTTTGTGCCAGCTAAAAAACGTCCAACAATGGCTAAAATCACTCGTACCCTAACAAAGAGGCTCAATCAGCTAGGCAAGGCCGAAATCTTGCTACGCGTCACCATGTCTCACACAAAGCAAATCAGGCTAAAGTCGGGGTTGTTCATAAAACCTTCAAGATTTGACGGTGGCCGTGTCGTTTATCCAAGAGCCAACCAGAAAGAGGTGTCCTCGCTTCGGGAGTTGGAAAAGTTGTTAACTAGTATTGAGGCGTCCTTGCTTGATTACTGCTATGCCCATAGAGCCGAGGACATCACAAGTAAAGACTTGTATGCGCAAATTCAGATATCACAGAGTACAGCCGAACCCGAGAAACCCAAGCCCTCGACTGTTCATCCGTTTTTCGAAACGTGGAACCAGTTTCTAAAGGAGAGAGATATTTCCGCTAGGCGCAAAGCGATGTATCAGTCGCTAGCTCGCGCCTTGCATCGATACGAGATGTATCGCCAGGAAACAGAACTTTCATATGAACTAAACCTAGAAACTTACACAGCAAACGACTTTAACGATTTCGCGGAGTTTTACAAGCGAGAGTCTGAGTTGTATGAGAAATATCCCGAATTATACGTGCAGTATCCTGCCGAGGTAAGGACTGCTCACAAGACGCACAAGCCACAGCCACGAGGGAGTAACAGCGTGGTACTTGCTATGAAGCGCCTTCGGGCCTTCTTTAACTGGTGCTTCGCTCAAAAACTAACAACCAATCGACCCTTCGACCACTATATAGGAGCGAAGTCAGAGCGGTACGGCACGCCGTTCTATCTGACCAGCGAGGAGCGTGACCAGTTGGCCGCGTTTGATTTCTCCAAACGGCCAAAACTTGCTGTACAACGCGACATCTTTATCTTTCAATGTTACGTAGGCTGCAGGGTGAGCGACCTTACAAGTTTTACCCATTCTAATGTTGTAGGCGATTTTGTAGAGTATGTGCCTCGTAAAACCAAGAAAGAGCGCCAAGACGTGGTGCGTGTCCCCTTACACGCTACAGCCAAAGCAATAATCAACCGATATACCGAAAACACCGAGAGCAACAAACTATTACCGTTTATCAGCGACCAACGCTACAATGATTCAATTAAGGAGATGTGTAAGCTAGCTGGGCTTGACCGCATTGTCACGGTGATTAACCCCACCACAGGCGAGGACGAGCGCAAGCCTATATGGGAGGTTGCGTCAAGCCATATGGCTCGCCGTACGTTTATCGGCAATCTATATAAAAAAGTGAAAGACCCTAACCTTATCGGCTCGATGAGCGGACACGTGAACGGCAGTCGTGCCTTCGCACGATACCGCGACATCGACGACGATATCAAACAGGAGGTTATCGGCTTGTTGGACAAGTAGGGTACTGCACAAACATCGCTCCCTTGCCGGTTAGTAGCCACTCTGAAGAAACGCCGCAGTCGCGTATCAAAGGCAAGAGCCAACCCACTTCAAAGAACCCTCTACCGAGGTCTTTGCGCTGTACGTAGAAATGCCTTTTATCTATGCTGTAATCGGCGCAAAAACGAGTAAGGTTCTTTATAAGCTTGTGGGCTAAGCACACGTCTAACGCCGCGAAAAACCGTTCCATCACGGCGATAGTGTCAGGGGAGTAATTGCGCCTCCTGCTCATTGGATTTCCGCTATAAGGTCGAGCGTTTTTTCGTACAGCGAGCGCGCGTCATGGGCTGGTAGCCCAAGCACGTAACGGCGGTCTAGTTCTTTCCCGAGAAAGATGACCATATCGTAGAGGTAGGTTTTCATATCTTTTTCTGCTTTTCTTTTTGTTTCTGATCTTTAAGAAGTTGACGCGCTCTCTCAAGGCGTGTCTTGTAGCCCGCCCTAAGTCCGGGGTTCTTGCGACACAGCACTTTTATGGCTTGCTGTATGACACGAATTTCGTTAGCGTAGTCTTTGGCCTTTCGGTAGAGAATCATCAGCCTGTCGAAGGAATGCGCTGCGGGATAACAACCTTCAGCAATGTTGCTTTCATATACCTCGATTGCTTGAGCGATGTCACCAGCTTTCTCTAGAGCTGTACCTTTGTCGTTTGCTGCTGCACAAGCGTTCAACCTAGCCACTTCCGCATTATATTCCTCTAGCTTTCGGTCGAGCTTAAAGATAACTTCCCAACTCACGGGGTAGGTGCGCGATTGAATACTGGCCGCAGTCATCTTTATGAAAAGACCGCTAGGCATCACCGCACGATACTTATTCATAAAGTCCTTGATGTTCACCATATGGGGAAGTACCCCCGAGGAAAGTCTTAAAGTTTTCATTTCTCGCAGATGTGGTTAACAAGTTTCTCATTTTGCTCGAGTGTCTTGCGCAGAATAGAGATTACTTCGTCTGTCTGCTGTCGCTGCTGGCTGATTGCGTCAAAAGCGAGTTGGCGCTGCGCAGCTATTTCGTCTAGAGCTTTTTCAAACAAGCGGGTTGAATTCTGCTCGTTGATATTCCCGTTGCCGGTTTGGCTGTTGTTCAACTCCACAGTTCGCAGGGGCTGAATGTCGGGTGTCTCACCTTCGCCTGTGAGAAGCCACTCAAAAGGCACTTCGTAGGTGTTGGCGATTCGGTGTAAGGTCTTGTCGGTAATCTTCTGCTCCCCGGTCAGCATCTTGGCATAGTTGGAGGGACCAATTCCAGCTCGGCTAGCGAAATCAGTCTTGCTAACCCTTAGCTTGCTAGCGACGAAAGTAAGTCGCTCGATGATGTCTTGTTGCTCCATGGCGTACGAGTGTTAAATAAAATTAATTATTATATCAGCATTCTATTAGTATTAGAATTTTATATTATATTTGCGGTGCAATAAGAAATTAACTTAATTGCACGGAGATAATATTGCGCAAAAATAATAATTATTTGCGTGCCTAACAAGAATAATTTAAAATCCAACGAGACAATGGAACTAACTCACAAAGACATCGACAGCATCTGCAAGAGCATCGTAGCAATCCGCCGCAAGTTCGCAGAGTACCGCGAGGCAAATCAAGTATTGGAAAACGTTACTGAAGAGCTCTATTTTGGAGACAACAGGGGCAGCGAAAAAGCGTGGAACGCTTACTCCTCCGCGCTCGCTTATCGCAACCGCCTCGGTGGTGTTGTTAAGCGAATGATCAAGGCTGTATGCCTGAAGGCCTACGGCTATGTTCCCTTTGTGGAGCGTGACACCTACATCTGCTGGAAGGATATGTTCCTCAACACCTTCCAGTTTTGGGGCGCAATGCGTACAGCTATCTAGATAAAGCACTGCAGGCGGGTGACTTCCCGCCTGCACACCCACGACAACATCAACACCTTATTATATGAACACTTCTTTTGAAAGCCTCTACCTTGAGGCGAAGAACCAGCCTACCGCCGCACAGCAGTTCATTAACGAAGTGGCAGCGTTGACCCACAAGACGGAGGCCACCGTGCGCAACTGGATATCGGGGCGACAGAATCCCGATGATCTCACTAAAAATGTGCTCGCTGAGCACTTTCACCTATCACCCGAAGTTTTATTCCCTAACAGCGTAAAGCAATGAAAGCATCGACTTTAACCCTACATCAGAACAAGGGCCTTCGCCTTTGGCTCCTCGACTTCTCACGCAGTTGCAAGAGTGCCCTCGTCAAATCCGTTCGCCGCTATCAAGTGTGGTGTGCGCAGGTAGACAAAGCGGACAACCCATCACAACTCTAGCTAGCGATATGACCGAGCTGTTACGTAAGGCTATAATTGACGGCAACGACAATATCACCATAAATGTCGGGGCGGCCGACCTGCGTAGCATCATAGCGGAGATGGTTCAAGACGAGCTTACTCGCAGAGCGCAAGCTGTAGAGGCGAGCAAGGAAAAGCCTACGCTATCACGCAAAGAGGCCGCCGATATGCTCGGCGTGACTTTCATGACCCTTAATCGCTGGGCTAGGGACGAATACCTCGTGCCTGTTAAAATCGGTTATAAAGTAAGGTATCGCCTCTCGGACGTTGAGAACATCTTGCTTAATCGAAACTCAACCAATAACTAATTCATCCAACTATGGCAAAAATTAAAGTCAGACGCCTTAAGATGGTCAACTTTAAAGGTATACGCGAACTCGACATCGAGTTCAACGATACCTTTACGACCGTCAAAGGCCGCAATGGGTCGGGCAAGACAACGATTTTTGACGCTTTCACGTGGGTGCTGTTTGGCAAGGACAGCATCGGCCGCAAGCAGTTTGAAATCCGTACGCTCGACCAAAATGGAGACGTTATCACACGTCTCCCCCATGAAGTCTCCGCCACGCTACAAGTGGACGGAACGCTCGTTATTCTCACTCGCCGCTTTACCGAGAAATGGCAGAAACGGCGCGGTACAGCTACTGAAGTATATGTAGGCAACGAGGTGGAACGATTGTTCAACGATGTGCCCTGCTCGGAGAAGGAATTTGATGCTAAGGTAGCGGAGATTTGTGCTCCCGAGGTATTCAAGATGATAACTTCTCCAATGTACTTCACAAGCCTTAAAGCGGACCAACAGCGGGCAATGCTTATACGCATGATTGGCGGTTTCTCCGACAACGATGTCATTAAAGCTAGCGGTAACGAGCCCAAGTTTATAGATTTGCTGCAGCGGCTTATGGGTAAGACTATCGAGGAGTATCGGCGTGAGGTAGGCGCTAAGAAGAAACGTGTTAAGGTAGAGCTGGACGCTCTGCCCGAACGTATTGACGAGCGCAAGCGCGATTCCGCGACGTATGCCGACGTCGACTTCGATGAAGTGCAAGCGGAATTTGAAAACAAGAATGGCCAGTTGCGCGACATCGAGACCCAGTTCACCGATCTTACGGAACACGAACGCGCCGCCGACCTGGAACTCAACCGTCTGCGTCAACAGCTTTCACGAAACAAGAGCGAGCAGTTTGAAGTTCGTACCAAGGTACAGAACGAGGCTAGCAAAGCCTACAGCGAAGTTCAGTGGAAAAAGGAGCAACTGCTGCACAGCATCAACCACGCCGCTCGCAAAGTGGATAAGTGCCGTGCTGAAGTTGTGGACGCTGAGCACGATTACGAAATTGCTTGTGCGGAGCGTGAACGCTGTATAGCCGAGTGGCGACAAATACAAGCCGAACAACTTACTTTTGGCGAGAATGATTTCAACTGCCCAACGTGCGGTCGACCTTTCGACTTAGCTGACATCGAGCAGAAACGTCAGGAGATGACGCAAGCGTTCAACGCTCGTAAGGCCGCACGCCTAGAAGCTAACAAGCAACGTGGTTTAAAGTGCAGTAAGACGGTTCTCGCATCGCTCCTTGATGCTGTTACCACCGCAACCAAGAACGCGGCAGACGCCAAAGAAGAATGCGAGAAACTTAACGAGCAATACAGCACCTTTGAAACTCCCCACCAACCTACCGCAGAGCAGATTACCGAAACGCTCCAAAAAAACCCTGATTATCAACAACTGATTGAGCAAGAAAAGGCTCTGCGAGCGCAGATAGACGCTCGGGCGAACAATACTGCTAACCCGGACCTTGAAGAACTGCGCCTCGCTCGCAAGACGCTCGCCGACAACGTTATGGAATTGTCGGGAATCCTCGCTAAGAGAGAAATAACAGAGCGCAACGCCAATCGAATCCAAGAGCTGGAAGAGCAGGTGCGGACGCTTGGCGCACAGCTTGCAGAACTAGAGCAAATCGAGTTCACGATGGACGCATTCTGCAAGGCTCGCATTGAGGCTGTTGAGAGCCGAATCAATGCGTTGTTCACGAACGTCCGCTTTAAGATGTACGACCGACAAATCAACGGCGGCGAGGTTGAAACGTGCGAGGCTACCGTAGACGGGGTGCCTTACTCATCACTCAACAATGCGGGACGCATCAACGCAGGCCTCGACATCATCAACGCTATTTGCAAGCACGAAGGCATCTCGGCGCCAATCTTCGTTGACAATGCCGAAGCCGTCAACAAGCTGTTGCCCACCGAATCACAAATCATCGCTCTCGCTGTTACGGAGGACGAGCAATTAACCATAGTTTAAACCATAAACAATCAACGTATGACTACACCAATTCAACAACCAGCGCAATCGGCGGTAGCGACACGACCAGTGGACATCTTGAAAGCCACCTTGAACGCCCCGTCCGTACAGCAGCAGTTTAAAAACGCTCTCGGCGAGCACAAAGACCTCTTTGTCGCTTCTCTCATTGACCTCTACACTGGCGACAAATCGCTGCAGCAGTGCAAGCCGCAAGACGTGGTGATGCAAGCCCTTAAAGCCGCCACGCTGGACCTGCCTATCAACAAAGCTCTCGGGTTCGCCTACATAGTAGTATATAACAACAATACTAAAGTAGTCGACCCTCAGACAGGCCGCGAGACGTGGGTCAAAGTGCCTACACCAACCTTTATCCCCGGCTACAGAGGCTACATCCAGCTAGCCGCACGCTCGGGCGAATACCGCACCATCAACGCTGACGTGGTTTACGAAGGCGAGCTGGTCACGACCAACAAACTCACGGGCGTTATCGACCTTTCGGGCGCACGTATAAGCGACAAGGTCGTAGGCTACTTTGCTTACATCGAGTATCTGAACGGATTCTCTAAAACTATCTACAGCTCGGTAGAGGAAATGGCAAAGTATGCCAAACGCTTCTCTCCTTCAATCGGCTACAAGACCACCGTAGAGCAACTTATCGCTCTAGCGAACACTCCAACGCAAGGCAAGAAGGTCGGCTGGGAAGGCAACTTCAACGATATGGCCAAAAAGACCATGCTACGCCAGCTCATCGGCAAGTACGGCATTATGTCGATTAAGATGCAGACAGCTCTTGCCGCAGACGCCAAGCTAGACGCCTCGCAAGAGCGCAACAGAGCTGTAGCCGAGGAGGCTAACTCTAAAGAGGTAGACGTGACCGAAACCGCCTACGAAGAAGTTGTGAACACGGAAACCGGGGAGGTTGTCAGCGAACAGCAAACTGCGCAAGCCCAACCCACCTCGACCGAAATTTCTGATGACCCCGGATACTAGCAAGCGATGAATCTATACTGCGTCAGCTCATCAAGCGCAGGTAACTGCTACCTGCTCACCGCTTCTGACAGGTCTACGCTCATCCTTGAGTGCGGCGTGCCTATTTCAAGCATCTACCTTGCTCTAGGCCGCGACTTGGGCTACAGCAAGGTGGCAGGGTGCTTGGTGAGCCACCAGCATAGAGACCATTCACGTGCGCTGCCCGACCTACAGCGACTAGGTACTGACATCTATGCGCTAGAGGACGTGTTCGCCTCCCACAAGCTACGCAATCGAGTTTTCTGCACGGAAGTCACCCCACGGCAACGATTTGCCGTGGGCGACTTCTCGGTGCTACCCTTAGATGTTCGTCACGATGTGCCGTGCCTCGCCTTCGTCATCTCTCATCGGGAAATGGGCAACTTGTTGTTCGTAACCGACACGATGCTCATGCCGTATCGTGTGAAGGGGCTTAACCACATACTAATGGAGGCTAACTATTCCGATGAAATACTGCAAGAGAATATTGATGAGGGGCGTGTGCCGCCTTCTCACCGCGACCGCTTAATGTGTAGTCATATGGAACTGCAGACCGCGATAGACGCGTTGAGAGCTACCGATCTTTCGGCTGTCAACGAAATAGTGCTTGTGCATCTGTCGGCCGACAACGCCGACCCGGGTGCTTTCAAAACGGCTGTAGAGCAAGCGACAGGGAAACCTACACACATCGCACGTAACGGATTATCGCTAGACGTATCCACAACACCTTATTAGATGGAAAGAGATAGCTTTGTATTTTACCGAAGTTTCTTCGACGCTATAGACGCCTGCCCGGTGGAGCATCAACGCAACATCTACCGGGCGATTGCCTCTTATGCGCTGTTCGAACAAGAACCCGAAATCAAGGGCATCGAAATGGCTATTTTTTCGATGGCTCGCCCGCAGATTGACGCCAACCGAAAACGCTTTTCAGCGGGGTCAAAAGGGGGCGCTCCGAAGGGTAGTCGCAACAACCCAAATGGCAGGCGCGGAAAGGCAAGAACTAACCAAGAACTAACCATAACTAACCAAAAACTTACCAAGGTTAGTTTTAAACAAGAACTAACCGAAACTAGCCAAGAACTAACTCAAGAACTAACCCCCGAAATAACCCCCGAAAAGTTAGTTTCTGAAACTGGTTTAGAATCAGTAGGTTACACCTTATTAACTAACCAAGAACAAACCGTAAACAAACCTAATGTAAATGTAAATGTAAATGTAAATAATAATAAGTTGTTTAACAACAACTTATTAGTTGAAGATGCTGCTGTTGACGCGCGAGAAGTCGATTCCTACCAAGCGTTTCTTGACCGGTTTTTCGCCGACAATCGCCGTGGGGCTACTGAGCAATTTTGCATGACGCTTCACGTGGACGAAACGGAGCTAAAAAGGCTCGCCTACGAATGCGTCAACGAATGGCGGCTCGCCGAGTACGAAATGCAGAGCTTTCAAGAAAGCGTCCGCTACTTGATGAATCACGTCCGCAGAAAACTTGCGGCAGAGCAATCCCAGATTCAAAAACGCCAACTCCATGATGCAACTGGAATCCAATTCGACCGCACGCTCGCACAGCAACAGCGCGGCGCTGAATATGCGAAGTACCTCCACGACCTGCTCAATAACCCCAGCGGGCCAGAAGTGCCTTGAACGCTATCACAACGCCAAAAACTTTCTTGACGTGTTCGCCCCCCACAAGCAATACGCCTACTGCAAGGACGTGCAGCGAGTGTATCTCGGCAAGGCCCCCGCGCTCTCTGTGGTATCGAACGCTTTCGGCGAGAACGTCACCAAGTCGTGGCTATCCTATCAACTCATCGACCTCTCGGAGTTCTCGGGGTGCAAGGACAAGTTGACAACGTTCCAAGTAAGCTCAATCTGCGAGGTGATTATGTCTACCTGGTACTACCTTACGGTCGTAGAGTTGATGCACTTCTTCCTTCAGTTCAAAGCGGGAAAGTACGGAAAGTTCTACGGCGCTGTAGACGGCCTAGCTATCACGGAATCGCTCAGGGCTTTCGTTGAAGAACGCTGGACTATCAAAGACCGATATGAGCGTCAGCAGGCTAGCGAAGAGCGAAAGGCGCAAGAAGCTATCATCGAGCAGGCGCATCGTCAGATGACAGCGGAGATCAACAGCACAGGCCTGTCGCTTAGCGAGTTCTACTCCCTGCAAGAAGACTTCAAGCTAGAATTTGACGAGTTGATTGAGCTGGCGTGGCTCTTTAAGCTCGGCTATGAGAATATCAAACACTGCAAATAATTAAAATCCAACCGATTATGAGTACAACCAACAAAACTGGTAGCAACCCCGTAAAGGGCGCTATACAGCAGTATCTAACCAAGCGGTCCGAGGAAGACGCAATGTTCGCGACAACCTTCACCAAGCCCAACAAGTCAATCGATGAGTGCTACGCCTACATTCTCGGCGAAATGCGCAAGCGCGGCAACGCTGTAGCCGCTACCGAGGAAGAAGTCTACGGCCTAGCTGTACACTACTACGACGAAGACGACATCAAAGTCAGCAAGGTTAGCGGAGTCGCTACCTGCGTGCGCTCTGCCGCAAAGGTCGAGTTAACCGAAGAGGAAAAAGCCAAAGCCCGCGAGCAGGCTATAGCCGCCTATCGCCAGCAGTGCATCGATGAAGAGCGAGCCAAGGAAAAGAAACGCAACGCTAAGCAAACAGCGGAAGCGCCTTTCTCGCCAAGTTTGTTCACGGAAGATATGCTTGCCCAATGAAGCCGAGAAGCAACCGAGAGAGGCAAGTTGTGCGCCTGAGCGCCAAACTCAAACCGCTCAGCCAAGCACAGAAGCAGTGGGCAATCTCGCACATCTTCACCCCTACGGCTTACGCTAGCAAAAAACACGCTTGGTGCTCGGAATGCGGAAACGCCTTCTCGCACGTTTCAAGCGGGGTTGTCCGCGACATTGTTGGCGAGACAACAAATTGCCCACACTGCGGGAAAACGTTGAAATTTACAAGCTCTCGTAGGCATATCGACAACGTGGCGTGGTACATGACGGTCTTGACAACCGTGGGAGGCTTTCAAGTGTGCCGACACTTTTTCGTGACACGCTGCGCGGCTAAAGGGAAAGCGGTTAGCTACGAATTCCGCGAGGCTGTGCAGAACTGGATTGACTCCACAGGGAACGAGGTCGTTCTCGCAAGGAAAGTTCGCTGGTTTAGCCGCTTCATCGACGACTGGGACTTCTCTAGCCCGCTCTCCTTAAAGCGTCACGGCAGCAAATATAAATATACCAGCGGACGCTACAAAATTTGGAGTGATTACGTGTGCCCTTACGGCAAGGTGCTGCCCAAATTGCGCAGAAACGGATTTAAATGGGGGTTCTCCGCGTTTTCTCTGTCCGAGCTATACAAGTTATTACTCAAAGACGGAGAATGCGAGAGATTGCTTAAAAATGGGCAAATTGAATTGCTGAAATACAAGCACCGCCATGACGATGTGCCACTTCCATATCAGCACGCTGTGCGAATCGCTATCCGTCACCACTACATCGTCCCTGACGCCCCAATGTGGATGGACTACTTGCGGAATCTTGAGAGGCTTGGCTACGACACCCACAACCCGCATTATATCTGCCCGCCCAATCTAAAAGAGGCTCACGACCGAGTTCTGGCCAAGTGGCGCAAGCAGCGAGTTAGAATAGAAGCAGCGCAGTACGAAAAGGCTTATCAAGACGCAAAAGCTAAGTTCTTTGGCATCTGTTTCGGCGATGAGAATATCACGGTCGCCGTGATAAGTTCCGTGCGAGAAATGGCCGAAGAAGGCGCAGAAATGCACCACTGCGTCTATGCGAACCAGTACTTCCTTAAGCCCGACAGCCTAATCCTTTCTGCTAGAGACAAGCAAGGGCATCGCATCGAGACTATCGAGGTGAATCTCAAAACTTTTGAAGTTGTGCAGAGTCGTGGCGTGTGCAACCGCAACACTGAGTATCACGACCGCATCATTCGCCTTGTGAAAGAGAATATCAACCTAATCAAACAAGTTGCATGATTAAAGCAAACAACATCCTTCGCCTACAGCAAGAAATCGACTTTCTTCGCTCCAAACAAGCTGCTTATCTGAGCAAGGGCTGTTACCACCGCGCAGCGGAAACAATGCGCAGAATCACCGAGAAACAAGCTAAGCTTAACGCCGCTATCGAACAGGCAGAAATAGACCTGGCAATGCCGATGGTCGAACGCCCCCTAGCCGAGGTAGTTGATCGGGCTACGCTCGACAAGCACAAAATTCCTGATATGATTATCGAGACAATACTTGCCGCAGACTTTCTCAACGACTGCTTCTTTAACCTGAAATCCTCGCTTAAGAAACTAGGCATCGTGCGCTCTGACTGCGACAAGTATGCAGAGGATATGGAGAAAATCACACGCCAATACACTAACCATTTCCTGCAATCTAACTGCATTGGCTTGACTCGGCTCGTGTCCGAAAACGAGCAACTGATAGACGAACTTCATATGTGCGTCTATAGCTACATGAACAAGAAACTCAACGTCTTAAAAACTCAATAATCACAAACCAAATAAACCCACCACTATGAGTTACTACCATTCCCCCTACGCCCCCACGGGCATCGACCATGACTACTACGACACCTTCGCCGATGACCACTCCGACTACGAGGATTACCTCGCCGCCACATCCCTCTACCGTCCCCGCCGTGACCCCCACGACCACACCCGCGGTCGCCGCGACGACTATTACCAAAACCAATCCAAAGACGAGAGGCTATGAAAGACATCGAACTTTTTAACGACTCGTTCCAAAATTACAAGGTCTATGGTATCCCGAAAGCGCAATTGGTGCTTACCGACGTGCCGTATCTCCTCGGCAAGAACGCCTACGCCAGCAACCCCGCCTGGTATGTAGACGGCGACAACTCCAACGGCGAGAGCCAACTCGCGGGCAAGCAATTCTTCTCCTCGGATAGCGAGTTTCGCCCCGCCGAGTTCATGCACTTCTGCTCCAAGATGCTGGTCAAGGAGCCAAAGCAAACGGGCAAATCCCCCTGCATGGTGATGTTCTGCGCCTATGAACAACAATGGCAATTCATCGAGCTGGGGCGCAAATACGGCCTAAATAAGTATATCAACCTCGTTTTCCGCAAGAACTTCTCCGCGCAGGTGTTAAAAGCCAATATGCGCATCGTGGGCAACTGCGAGTATGGACTCGTCCTCTTCCGCGACAAGCTGCCCAAGTTCAACAACAACGGCAACATGGTGTTTAACTGCATGGATTGGCCGAGAGACACCCGCACCCCGAAAATCCACCCCACGCAGAAACCCGTCCCGTTGTTGGAGCGCATCATCGAGTTGTTCACCGACCCAGGCGAGGTCGTAATCGACCCTTGCGCTGGTAGCGGAACGACACTGCTCGCCGCCGCCAACACCCTACGGCGCGCGTACGGGTTCGAGGTCAACAAAGAATTTTATCGCGGAGCCGTGGAGCGCGTCATCCCCGCCGTGACCCCGAATCTTTTCGCCATCCCCGAATCCCCAAGTCAAACCGACAAGTTAACCAACAAGTTAAACCCACAAGCATTTGAGATACCGCTATGATACAAGAGCAATACGTCACCATGGAAACCGCCGAGTTGTTGCGCTCGGCTGGTTTCCCCCAGGAGAACGGGGGAGCCACCAAATACTACCTCCCCGACGGCACTTTGTTCTCCTACCAATACGCCGACTACTCCCAAGACATCGCCGCCCCGACACACGCCCAAGCCATGCGATGGCTGAGAGAGGTGGGACGAATCCTCCTCAATATCGTCCATCCCCACGCCGAGCAATGCTGGAGCTGGTGGGTGCCCACGGGCAACGATTGCGCCGCCAAAGGTGGAGAAATTCTCGGCAGTTCGGGCACGACCCGCCACCCCACCTACGAATCAGCCGCCGAGGCTGGCATCCAAGCCGCTTGCCGCTGGCTCATCGGGAAAGGAGGCGAGCGATGATAATCTACGACCTACTGGATGCCCATTGGGCAGGACTCAATCGGGCTGTAATCACCGCTTTCGACAACGAACGTTGCCGTTTGATTGGCTTGGTAATCGCACAAATCCCCGATGCGGGAAATGACGAATACGAAGAGCGGGTGTGGGGCAGATGTTGCATTTGGAACTTGTTTGTACGCCCCGACTTTCGTAGGCGAGGTATCGCCGCCAAATTGCTCCAATTGGCCGAGAAATGGGGCAAGGAGCAAGGGGTAGAAATGGCCGAATTGGGCTGGCGCGAGGAGGACACCCCAAAGGAAATCCTTCGATGGCATATCCGAAAAGGCTACTCCGAGGTCGAGTTCGGCCCCCATTCGGCAATCCTTGAGAAACGCATCGGCGGGAAAGGAGGCGAGCTATGATTGAGCGACGCGTCCACATCATTTGCGACAACTGCCGCGAGGAGTGGAAGGAATCCTACCCCGACACCGACTGCGACTACACCGCCGAGGACAACGCCATCAACGACACTTCCGACGCGGGCTGGTTCGTCCGCGATAACTTGCACTTCTGCCCCGAGTGCTGGAAGGAGATAGCCGACGAGTGGTTTAAACGCCAAGCAAACCCCGACACGATATGACCCCGATGAACCACTTCTACACCCAATGGGAGGGCTACGTTGATGGTGGCGACACCGCCATTTGCGTGGGCCTGGGACACGACCAATGCCACGCTTGCCGCCGCTACCAGCTGATGGCCGAGAGCGACCCCAAGGCCGAGGCTTTCCTCGTTGACCCCTGCCCCGAATCCAGCTGGGGTGCCTGCCCAATGTATGTAAAACCACAAAACCAAACAAAATGAAATTGTCCCGACCATCAGTCTATGGAAGTGTAGGCCACAAGTTGGCTGATAAAAACCCCTTCCTACCCCGAAAACGTCCCTCGGAGTCTTACGAAGAAACCCTTAAAGCCATCAACGAAATGGTACCCGATGACGATGATGCGCTTTTGGTAATAACATATTCCCCTTACGCACGGCCTACGTTTGTCGGTGCGGTTAAGGGCAACTATGAACAACGGCAATATATAGAGCGCATAGCTGACGTTATTCGTGAAAATAATTGTGAATCACTAATCGAACAACTCTACAAATCGTTGTTTGCGCAACAATTATGGTGGGAGGAGAGGTGTTGGGAAGAACGTGTCTCCGAGGCTGAAAACGCGTCGCTACAAAAAATCAAGGATGCCTATAACCAAGGGAAAACTGAGGAGTTTTCTCGCATTGTTGATTTGCTGAAAGGCGTGCCTACAACCTCAAAGAACTGACCCGAAATAGCCCGCCCGCCTATCTTTCCCAAATCCCCCGAATTCGGGGTAATTAAAAACGTTAAACCATTAATTTACAACAAAATGACCAATAAACTAAAAGTAAGACCGCCTTACCTCCTGTCGCTGGCGTTCAACCCCGCCTTGGAGCAAATCAACATCGGCGCGATAGCCGCCAACAAGGAGGTGAAAGACATCACCAAAATCCCCGAGGAACAGCTCGGGGCGTTACTCCGCATGGCCTTGACCGCGCAGAACATCTTCAGCGACGAGATGATACGCCGCCACCCCGAGATGGCCGAGGATATGGCCGATTTCGACCAATCAGTGAAAGAGCTGTTAGACAACCGCAAGGGAGCCGCGAAAGGAGGTAGTAATGCGTAGCATAAAATTCCGAGGCAAGCGTCTCGACAACGGCGAGTGGGTCTACGGCTCACTGACGCAATTCCACCACCCCGATGGCGACACCGCCACAATCGCCACGCAAGGCGTGTCCCCGAGCGGCACAATCAACCCAAGCTACTGCGTCAACCCCGACACCGTTGGCCAGTTCACTGGCCTTACCGACCGCGACGGAAACGAAATCTACGAGGGCGACATCGTGGAGATGGGCGACCTAAGATACCGCGTGTTCTACAAGGAATCCCACGCCCAATTTTGGGCAACCACCGAGGACTTCCAATCAATGACAGGCGGCGCGAAAATCTGCGACACGTCCGTGCTTTACTTCCTCACCATCAACGGAACGCTCCGCGTAATCGGCAACGTGTTCGACACCCCCGATTTGCTGAAAGGAGGCTCGCCATGCTGACCGCCCTTATCATCGTCTGCGTCTGCTCTGCCGCCCTGCTCACCTGCTGGTGGATTCTCGTCAACACCCTCCACCGTATCATTGATTGGTGGCGAGGGGGATTTCTGCGCCTTAACGAGGCGAACGACGACTTGGATGACCAACTCCGCACCCAGCGCGCCCGATTCGACGACCTTGTAGCCCGCAACGCCCGCAACTATACTTCCCCCATCCGAGGAGCGAAAGCCGTGGACACGCAAGGCGCATGGTCGGTCTACGCCACGCTCCAATCGGGAGCCGACCAGCTCATCGCCCGATTCGACACCCCCGACCCCGAATACAACCGAATCCTCGCCGAAGACCTCCGCGAGAAACTAAACGAGAAACCAGTATAATGGGAACCGCCTTTATATGCATAATGCTGATATGGATATTACTCGCCCTACACGACATCAACGACACCCTCAAAAACAAACTGAAATGACCACCACCATCACCATCTTCCTCCTGCTCTGCCTCGCCGCCGCAGTGATGTGCGCTAACCACTACCGCCGCCGCTGGGCCAGAGCCGAGGACACCAACCGTTTCCTCGTCGAACAGATAAACCAACTGCACGAGCGACTGCACCAAGCCACGCAGCGCACCACCCGAAAGAAATCCTACTACCAACGACCTAACTGCAACTGACTCAAAATGTATCCAGATAACAACAAGCCGTGCTTATTCGTTTTTGAGACACGGCGTAATTACGATTACGAAGTAATAAACTAATATAATTTATAATCTCATAGAGAATTTTCGTGTAATAACGTTAGAAAATGGCATCTCTCAACCAAGTCAACCTTATCGGTTTCGTGGGCGACGAGCCTAAAGTTATCGCTACTCAAAGCGGCAGGCTTATGGCCACGTTCTCGCTCGCTACGACCGAAAAAGGATTCACCCGCCAAGACGGAACAGCTGTGCCCGACAAGACTGATTGGCACAACATAGTCATCTTCGGCAACCTTTCAAGGGTAGTTCAATCGTTCGTGCATAAGGGCTCGCTGCTGTACGTGCAAGGCAAGCTCAGCTATCGTACTTATGACAGCAAGGACGGCCAAAAGAAGTACGTCACAGAGGTGGTTGTCGACAACCTGCAGCTACTTGACCGCAAGGCCGCATCTGCGCCAGATAGAGGTGAGCCCCTGTTTTGACAATTAGGTAAATTTCGGGAATAAGCAAGATAAAACGAAATGAACCACATTGAAAGCCGCATTCAGGTCGCTTGTGTTCGCTGGTTTCGCTACCAGTTTCCACAGCTAGCTAAACTGCTTATCGCAATCCCAAATGGTGGCGCAAGGCGCAAGATCGAGGGGGCGATAATGAAAGCTGAAGGCGTCCTAGCTGGCGTCAGTGACTTGTTTTTGTTCTTTCCCTCGGGCAAGCATCACGGCTTGGCTATTGAGATGAAGACGAAAGTGGGTCGCCAGCAAGACACGCAGAAAGCGTGGCAACGAGAAGTGGAATGGGCGGGTTACAAGTACGTGCTCTGCCGCTCTCTCGAGCAGTTCCAAGAAGAAGTTCGGGACTATCTCTCCGAAAAGGGAGAAAATTGAATTTTTTCGTCCCAAAATAGTGCTTATTAAGCATTTTTGAAGTATCTTTGCGAGCGGAGCAAGTTGCTCCGCTCGCAATTGTTTTTTATCCAATCGTTACGCAACATGAACCAAACGCCCGAAATGCCCGAACTGAAAGCCACGGACTACGTTATGCTCGACCTCGCTCTAATTGAGCCTAACGAGGGTCAGCTACAAGACGAGGGGCTGCCAGCCAATCCTCGCGAGATTCTCACGCATAAGTACGAGCTGCTTAAGGAGAATATCACCAACTACCCGCATTTCTTGAAGTACAATGCCCTCAAGGTGCTTCCGCTTGACAATGGCCACTATCTGGTAATCGGAGGTAATATGCGCTGTAGGGCGTTGAAAGAGCTCGGTTTCACTAAATGTCCGTGCGCAGTTATTGACCCAGAGACCCCTATCGAAGACCTTAAGGCGTTCGTTATTCTTGACAACGCTTCATTTGGCCGTTGGGAGTGGTCAATGGTCGCCAACGAGTGGGATAACGCTCAGATGCAGGCGTGGGGCGTGGATCTCCCAATTTTGTCGAACGATGTGGATATTGACCAGTTCTTTGAGGAGAACGCCGAGAGCGACAACGAGAAAGGCGACAAGATAGTTGTTGAACTTCCCGTTGACGCTGACAAGGACTGCATTAAAGCGATTATCTAGGAGGCTCTTGTCGAATATCCTGATTGCAAGGTGCGATGAAGGTGTATCTCGCGGGTGAAGGCTACAAGAAGGAATTTCTAATCAGCAAGTTAGAAAAGGGTGAAGATGTGCGCTCCGTCAACGTCTTGGAAACTTTCTACTACCTGCGAAAGCAACCGCAGTTCTGGCCGTATATCCACAGCTTTGGCTCGTTTATGCTCGACAGCGGAATCTTCACTTATCTCGCTGGCACGCACAAGGGCAAAACGGATTGGGACAAGTACGTGGAACAATACGCTGACTTCATCAACACTCATCATATCGACCTCTTCGTGGAAGTCGACATCGAGTCCATCGTAGGGATGAAGGAAATGGAACGCTTGCGGGCAAAGCTGGAACGACTCACAAGCAAACAGCCAATTCCTGTGTGGCACATCAGACGCGGCAAGGACTATCACGTAGCAACTTGTCGCGACTACCCATACGTAGCTTTCGGTGGTTTGATGACTGACGGTATCAGCCGCCAACAAGCTGAATCCATAATGCCGTGGGCTATTGACATGGCGCATAGCAATGGCGCAAAGATACACGGCCTCGGCTACACGTCTACGGCAAACTTGCACAAGTATTGCTTCGACAGCGTGGATTCCACGGCTTGGCTTTACGGCAATATGGGCGGTTATGTTTACCTGTTCAATCGCCGTTTGGGCGTGATGGAGCAGTACCGCAAAGAGGGCTGTAGGCTCGCCGATAGCAAGAAAGTCGCCAAGCACAACCTTGGCGAGTGGATTAAATTCTCTAAGTATGCAGCACAATACTTATAGCCGAACTATCAACTAACCGCAAGAGATATGACCAACAGAACAACTGAAGAACTTCAGGGCGTGACCCTGCTGGGCAACCAAAACACCAAGTATGAGCAGGACTATAACCCTGCCGTGCTGGAAACGTTTATCAACAAGCATCAAGAAAGCGACTACCTCGTTACTTTCAACTGCCCCGAGTTTACCTCGCTCTGCCCCAAGACCGGGCAACCCGACTTCGCCAAAATCATCATCAACTATATCCCCGCTGAACGTATGGTTGAGAGCAAGTCGTTGAAGCTCTATCTTTTTTCGTTTCGCAACCACGGCGACTTTCACGAGGATTGTGTCAACATCATCAAGAACGACCTCGTGGCGCTGATGAAGCCCAAATACCTCGAGGTTATCGGCATTTTCAACCCGAGGGGGGGTATAAGCATCTACCCCTTCGCAAGCTACGCCGAGCCGCCATACAAAGAGTTGGAGCGTCAACGCTTGCTGCAGTGCTTTCGTAACCAGTAAGGTATGTGCTCATGAAGTTGTACCTCGCAGGAGCGACCGGGTTGAAGCCGTATATCGACAAGATAGACTTGAAGCGATTCTATATGCTTGAAAGCTTCTTGACTATCCAGCCGTGGCAGATTCCGCTCATTCCGCAGTGTGCGGGCTTTATGCTCGACAGCGGCGCATTCTCGTTCATTGAGGGCCGCAAGCTGTCGAATCTTGAAACTTACGTGCAGAAGTACATAAACTTTGTGAGAACCAATTGCATCAAGCAATACATAGAATTGGACCTTGACCCTTTAATAGGCGTTGAGAACGTGCGAAAACTGCGTTCTCGCTTGGAGGTTGAAATCGGCTGGCCGTCTATCCCTGTGTGGCACTTGTGCCGTGGCAAGCAAGCGTTCTTGGAGATGTGCGAGGAATATGATTACGTCGCCATTGGCGGTGTGGCAACTGGCGATAGCGACCGCCGCAAGCTAATGCCTATACTTCCGTGGCTCATCGCAGAAGCGCACAAGCGTAAGGCTAGGATTCACGGCTTAGGATTCACCAATCTCAAAGAACTCTACACCTACCGTTTCGATAGCGTAGATAGCACCACTTGGACGTGCGGCAGTCGTTTCGGCACTATAATGGCCTTAAGGCGTGACGCGCAGGGCAGAGTATATCTTGTTCAAGAATACTGCAGGCGTAACGGAAAGCGCCATAGGGCGGTAGATGGGGGGGGTATCATGGAGTACAATCTTATCCAATGGCTAAAGTTTCAACAATACGCAGACAATAACTTATGATAGAGAAAAATGGTATCACATACAAGTTTCTCTCTACTGAGAGTGAGGTTCAGCAGATGTACCGGCTTTCGGCACGAAAGGAAATTGCCGCGTGGACGGGTTGCCCGCTAATCCCCCCAAGGATACGCGACTATGCCAGCAAGCGACTGATAGTCGTAGCCAAAGACTGCGAGAATCTTGTCGGTTTTCTGCAGTTTATCCGTCGCAAAGACGGGTTCAACGTCATTCACTATCATGTCGTAGCTCCAGAGTATCAAGGGAGAGGGGTTGCTCTAACTATGGCGAGATGTATACCCCCCCCATTTGTCGCGAAGGTCAAGCCCGACAACGTTCGGGCTCAAAACCTCTACAAGAAACTTGGTATGCAGTTGTGCAGTATCGAACATCGCGCGACGAATCGTCCAGGGAAAAATCACAAGTATCAAGTATTTGTATACAAATCTATCGGCTACTAATGAAGAAGTATCTAATCATCTTATCGGGCGGTATGGATAGCGTCACGCTACTCCACGATTGGGAAGCGGACATCGCCCTCGCCGTAACGTTCGACTACGGCTCAAACCACGCCAAGCGTGAAATCGCTATGGCCGCAGCAAACTGCGAGAAACTGGGCATCGAGCATATCGTCATACCCCTGGCGTTTATGCACGACTACTTCAAGTCCTCACTCATCAGCGGAGCCGAGGCTATCCCCGAAGGGCACTATGCCGACGAGAATATGAAATCAACCGTGGTGCCGTTCCGTAACGGAATTATGCTTGCTGTGGCTGTAGGTTTAGCAGAAAGCCGTGGCCTAGAGGGCGTGCTGATAGCTAATCACGCTGGCGACCACACGATCTACCCTGATTGTCGCCCCGAGTTCATTGACGCAGTACGCCGCTCCGCTTTAGCAGGTACGTTCTCTCGCGTTGAAATCATCAGTCCTTACTGCGGCATTACCAAGACGCAAATCGCAGCGAGAGGCGCAGAAATCGGCGTTGATTACGCTTTGACTTATTCTTGCTACAAGGGTAGTGAGAAGCACTGCGGCAAGTGCGGCACCTGCGTAGAGCGCAAAGAGGCGTTTCGTGACGCTGGCGTTCAAGACCCAACCGACTACGAAGATTAACTCTCTCAATACAGCGACTATGTACTACGCGACTAAACGAATGGAGATTGCAGGCTGTCATCGACTCAATCTCTCTTACCAGAGCAAGTGTGAGAACTTGCACGGACACAACTGGATTGTAACGGTGTTCTGCCGAGCCAAAAAGCTCAACAAGGACGGGATGGTGGCCGATTTTGCCCACATCAAGCAGGCGGTTCACGGCTATCTTGACCACGGCGACTTCAACAAGTTGCTGCCGTTCAACCCCACGGCCGAGAATATAGCCAGGTGGGTCACCGAGCAGATTCCCCAGGCGTACAAGTGTACCGTTCAAGAAAGCGAAGGCAACACTGCAACCTACATCAGGAACCGCACAGCTAAGGAGGGCGCAGACGCTGATGAGGATTAACGAGATTTTCTACTCTCTACAGGGCGAGGGCACCTACACCGGTTACCCCTGCGTGTTCGTGCGCTTTGCGGGGTGTAACCAGCACTGCGACTTCTGCGACACCGCCCATGAGCCCTTCAAGGCAATGACCGAGGACGAAGTGTTGCAGCAAGTCGTTTCGCTTTCCAAGGACTGCACTGACATCGTGCTTACAGGTGGCGAACCTACGCTACAGCTTACCGAGTCATTCGTTCAGAAGTTGGATAACTACGGCTACAGCATACACATCGAGACCAATGGCTCTGTGCCAATTCCCGACTCTATCAGGCGCTATATCGATTGGGTCACCCTTTCGCCTAAGGCGCTACCAGTTGTGCTGGCTGAGTGCGACGAGCTAAAGCTAGTCTTTGGCTCTATGCAGAAGCCCGAGGATTGGGAACGCCGTTTCCCTGTAGCCGAGCATTTTCTACAGCCGCTTGACACGAAGAACGAAAAGCTGAATGCTGCCAATCTTGCGGCTTGCATCGAATACATCAAACAACACCCCAAATGGAAACTAAGCCTACAAACGCAGAAGATATTAAGGGTGCGATAAGAACCCTTATCCGCTACATCGGCGAAGACCCCGACCGTGAGGGGCTTGTCGGCACTCCCGACCGCATCATCAGAATGTGGCGGGAAATATTCCGTGGCTACAACCCTGAAGCCAAACCCAAGATTACCACTTTTGCCAACGAGGACCGCTATACGGACATGATATTCGATAGTGGCGACTATTACTCGATGTGCGAGCACCACATATTGCCGTTCTTCGGTCGCTACTACTTCGCCTATATCCCCAGCCCCAAAGGACGCATTCTCGGCATCAGCAAGGTTGCCCGGGTTGTGGGTTACTGCGCCGCAAAGATGCAACTACAGGAACGACTAGCCAAGGAAATCGTGGATATGCTCGCAGGGGCGTTGAACGATGATATTCTGGGTATGGCTATCGTGATGAAAGGGACGCATCTCTGCAAGACGATGCGCGGCGTGCGCAACAACGGCCAAATGACTGTGAGCCACCTTACCGGGGAGTTTCGCACCAATCCTGAGGTGCGAGCCGAGTTCTTGAAACTAATCGACCTCGACAATGGATAACCCGCAAAAGCGTAGATACAGCAAGTATAGCTTATCGGTCGCCAAGACTACCGAGGAATGGGTGACGAATCACGGCCTAGTAGACTACGAAGGCGCGAGCGTAAACCAGCTCATGGAGTTCCTTGGCGTGTCGGATAACACCTACTACAAGTGGAAGAAGATACATACCGAATTCGCCGAAGGCATCGAGCGTGGCAAAGAGCTGTATAAAGCCGCCAAGGCTAGCAAACTGGAACGCTCGTTATTCAAGGCTTCTGAAGGTGGTTTCGTGGAAGAGGAAACGGAAACAACCGAATATATTCCCTCGACCAATCCCGAGCGACCGCAGATTCGCAAGATGGTGCGCACAAAGAACAAGAAATATATCAAGCCTGATGTCGGCGCGGCTATATTCCTGTTGACCAATCTCTCGCCTGAGACCTACCAAAATCGCCGTAATGCCGAAGTGAAAGTTCCCAAGGGTAAAGAGCAAGAAATGACGCTTGACGAGCTTAACGCCGAAATAGCTCGTTTATCCAAGCCCGACAGCGATAACGAATAATGACTGAGGTGGAGCGCAAGAAAGAGATACTCAAGTTGATGCGCAAGCGAGCCCGATTGCTTGCGCCGAACGACTTCGCTCATTTTCTTGCCTACGCCAACCCCAAGTATCAAGCCGAGTGGTTTCATCAGCTTATCGCTCATCGCTGTCAGGACGTGCTGGAGGGCCGCATCAAGAACCTCATGGTCTTTATTCCGCCACAGCACGGCAAGTCGGAAATCATCTCCCGAATGTTTCCTGCGTGGGCATTGGGTCGCAACCCCGATTTGAAGATTGTGTCTTGCTCATACTCCTCCGACCTCTCACAGCAGTTCAGCCGCTCCGTGCAGCGCATTATCGACACCAAGGACTACGCCGAGATATTCCCTGACACGTTCATAAGCGGGTCAATGGTTGCCGCAGCGGAAGTGAAGGGATTTGTGCGTAACGTGGACTTCTTTGAAACCGTGGGTCACCGAGGCTTCTACAAAGCTGTAGGCGTGGGCGGTTCGCTGACAGGCACGCCCGTTGATATCGCTATCATCGACGACCCTGTAAAGGACGCAGCAGAGGCAAATAGCACCACGTATCGCCAGCGTGTATGGGATTGGTATAACACGGTATTATCAACCCGCCTACACAACGAGAGCCGCCAGTTGTTCATTATGACGCGGTGGCATGAAGATGACTTGGCTGGACGCATACTGCGAGCCGAACCAAACGAGTGGCAAGTGTTGTCAATTCCAGCTATCTGCGAAGTTGAGCGAGATAACGGACTTTCTCGGCGCAAAATAGGCGATGCCTTGTGGCCACAGCGGCACTCGCTGGAGAAGTTGGAAAAGCAGAAAACACGTGCGCCGCGCGAGTTCTCAGCTCTCTATCAACAGCGACCTACAATCGAAGGCGGTAACATCGTCAAGCGTGATTGGTTCCCCCGCATCAGCCTTGCTGATTTTACCGCACTGCGCTTCCGTGAGCCAATGCACTTCTACCTTGATACAGCCTACAACAAGCGCAAGAAAGGCCAAGACAACGACCCGTCAGGCATTCTTGCCGCCTGCCGCATTAATAACCAAATCTACGTCTATAAGGCGCAGCGAGTATGGAAAGAAATGCCTGACTTGTTACGCTTTATTCCTGAGTTTATGGGCTCTAATCTCGGCAACGAGGAAAGCATCCTGCACGTGGAGCCGAAAGCTAACGGCATTTCTGTCGTGCAGATGCTGCACGAATTGTCAACCCTTAACGTGCGCCAAACCCCCACGCCACAAGACGATAAAGAGGTACGTCTGCGTGTCGTGTCACCACGCATCGAGACGGGCCGTGTCACGCTTGTCGAAGGCTCTTGGAACGATGACTTCCTCGATGAAGTGTGCGGCTTCCCCACACAGCCACACGACGAGTTCGTGGATATACTTGGCTATGCTATCAACGACCTATACCACAATGGGGACGATCTCTCTCCTGACGTGGATATAGACGATTTATTCTCATACTAATCTCCAACCTTATGACCCCTCTCTTTTTTCAGACATTCACCAACTTCCTAAACGCCGCTGTAGGTCGAAACCAAGAGTTTGAAGACCTTATTAAGGCCAAAGACATAACACGTGTCAAAACGCTGTTCACTTCACGCTCCACAATGACAGCAGAGGCGTTGAAGGAGTACGACCCGCACCAGCACGACATCACCCGCCGTCAAGACAAGATAGTCAAGAACAAGCTGGGCGAGCGCAAGGGTACGGTGAAGCGGTGGAAATTGCCGCTCAACTATCCGCAGTACATCAACGAGATTTCAGTGGTGTTCTGTAATACTCCCCGATTTTCGACCAGTGGGTGGGGCTGGTTAAGGTAAATAAT
>JAJPXC010000079.1 GCA_021205635.1 Bacteroidales bacterium
ACTCACCACTCACCACTCACCACTCACCACTCACCACTCACCACTCACCACTCACATGCCCCACCACTGGATAGTAATTTTGACCATCGCCGGCTACTTTGCCCTGCTCCTACTCATATCTTATTTCGCGTCGCGACGCAGCGACAACTCCACATTCTTCACCGGCAACCGCCGCGCCCCCTGGCCCCTGGTGGCCTTCGCCATGATCGGAGCCGCCATATCGGGCGTAACGTTCGTATCCGTGCCCGGCATGGTCGAGGCCAAGGGATACAGCTACCTGCAGATGGTGCTCGGCTTCATCGTCGGTTACGTCGTCATCGCCTTCGTGCTGGTGCCGCTGTTTTACAAGCGCAACCTGGTGTCGATCTACGGATACCTTGGCGAACGCTTCGGGCAGCACACCTACCGCACCTCGGCTTGGTTCTTCTTCGTTTCCAAGATGTTGGGCGCCTCGGTGAGATTCCTCGTCGTGTGCGTAGTGCTTCAGGCATTGGTTTTTGACCCGCTGCATATCCCGTTCATTTTCAACGTTATAGTTACCATCGCGCTCATTTGGCTATACACCGTGCAAGGCGGCGTGAAAACCCTTATCTGGACCGACACACTGAAGAGTTTCTGCTTGATCATGTCGGTGGTGCTGTGCATTTACTTCGTGGCGCAAAACCTCGGTTTCTCCTGGGGCGAGCTCACCTCGGCAATCGGCTCCCACCACTCGTCAAGGGTGTTCTTCTTCGACGACCCCAAAGCGTCGACCTACTTCTGGAAACAGTTCCTCGCAGGCGTGTTCATGGCCATCGCCACCAACGGTCTCGACCAGGACATGATGCAGCGCAACCTTGCCTGCCGCGACTCCCGCCAATCGCAGAAGAACATGATCGTCTCCGGAGTGATGCAATTCTTCGTCGTAGCCCTGTTCCTCTGCCTCGGCACCCTCCTGTTCATCTTCATGGACGCCAAGGGCGTCACCGCCCCCGAAAAGAGCGACGAGGTATTCTCGCTGGTTGCCCACCACGACTCCGTGCCCGTCGTCGTGGGTATCCTTTTCGTGCTGGGCCTGATCTCCGCCGCCTACTCCGCCGCCGGCTCCGCCCTTACCTCGCTCACAACCTCGTTCACCGTCGACATCCTCGACGGCCAGAAACGCTACGAGGAGCAACGCCTCGCCCGCGTGCGCAAGACCGTCCACGTGGCAATGTCGGTGACCATGGGCCTCGTCATCATCTTCTTCTACTACCTCAGCAACCAGGACGCCATCTCGGCCGTCTACACCTTGGCCGCCTACACCTACGGGCCGATCCTCGGTCTGTTCGTCTACGGTCTGTTCTGGTCCAAACCCGTCCACGACCGCTGGGTACCCGCCGTGTGCCTCGCCTCACCCTTCATCGCTTGGGCCATCCAATGGGCGCTTCACTCGCTCTGGGGCTACGAAACCAGCTTCGAGCTCCTCATCATCAACGCCGCAATCACCGTCCTCGGCCTGCGGCTCCTCTCCCCGAGCAAGCGCCCCTCCCCCAACAACCTCGCCTGCTAATTCACCAATTCGCACGCTTTAATCCTTTTCCCCTTTCCTCCTTTAAATCATAGATTATGTCAAAAGATCTCTTTTCCCGATATATCTGGATCGTCGACACCATCCGTCGATACGGCCGCATCTCCCGCGAGGAACTTAACAACCGCTGGTGCAACTCCCCCTACTCCAACGGCGAGCCCATGCCCCGACGCACATTCTACAACCACCGCCAGGCAATCGAGGAACTGTTCAACATCAACATCGAATGCGACGCCACCACCTACGAATACTACATTGAGGACCACGGCGCCCAGCGCGAAAGCGTCACCAACTGGCTCCTCAACTCCGTCGTCACCAACAACGTCCTCAGCGACTCCCGCGAGGTAGCCGAGCGAGTGTTCCTCGAGGACATCCCCTCGGCCCGCCACCACCTCGGCACAGTTATGGACGCCCTCAAAGCCAGCAAAACCCTCCAATTCCAATACGCCCCCTTCACCCGCTCCCAAGCCCGCGAAGTGGTCCTAGAACCCTACTTCCTCAAGCTGTTCCGCCAGCGCTGGTACGTCACCGGCCGCAACGTCAAGGAAAAAGTGATCAAGACCTACGCCCTCGACCGCATGACCGACGCCGTCGTCACCTCCAACTCCTACCACATCCCCGACGAATTCGACGCCTCAGAATTCTGTCGCGACACCTTTGGCGTGATCTTCGACCAAAGCGAGCCGAGACGCGTGTCGATCCGCACCACCCCACAGCAAGCCAAATACCTGCGCAACCTCCCCCTGCACCACTCCCAAGAAGAAATGGTGCACGACGACTTCTCAATCTTCAACTACAAAATCAAGCTCACCCGCGACTTCCTCCAGGAACTACTCTCCCTCGGCCCCGAAATCGTCGTGCTCGACCCTCCTGAGCTAAGAGCCCAGATGGTCAACGCCCTCCAAAACACGATTTCCCAGTACACCTCCGTCGTCGACGACTAGCTCCTTTTATCGATACACATAATCCACCAGAGCCGGCTCATCGTGATGCTCCGGGCGATTGTAAATCAACGTGTCAACCAGCTCAGTCAAGTTGAACAACGGCAACGGATGACGCGCCAAAAACGTCCGCGCCGTCCTATCCACGATCATCCCACGGAGAGCGCCGATACCCACGCTCAAGATCGACGTCGCCACCTCAACCGGCAACTCCAGCCCGTCGTCCACAATCGGGAAATCCCCCTCAAGGCCCAACTCGATCTCATGGCACAGCAAATGCCGCTCGATCTGCCCCCGCACCGTGGAATAAACCACCCCAAGGCGCCAGCGCATAGCCCCATCGCCCGAAGCGCCCAAAAACCTCGAATACAGATTAATGCCGATCGGGCCACCCTCATACCGGATCACCTCCCACATGCTCATCTTGCAATGGTCGGACACCGGCACCAGGTACCTCAGCGATATGTCGTCGCGCTTGCTGTCCATACCACTATAACACATATAAAACAAATAAAGTTGCCTTCTACCCCCTCCCTTTACCACCTAAGAATCGAAGAAAAATTGAAAAAAGTTGCCAAAAGTTTTGTCAGTTACGAAAAACTCCTTACCTTTGCAACGCAATTCCGAAAAGGCCATGGCAATACCAACCCATCCGCACCCGGAAACGCAGCCATAACATCAAAAACATTGACTCCTTAGCTCAGTTGGTAGAGCAAGTGACTCTTAATCACTGGGTCCAGGGTTCGAGTCCCTGAGGGGTCACCAAGAGAACAAATAGCTTGCAATCATATAGTTAAGATGACTGCAAGCTGTTTGTTTTTAGTGTGCAATCCAGCGAGGATTTAAAAAACTGCATGGACAATGGCATCGGCTATCGTCATTACTACAATCAGCGCACCGATAGGAATCATGGCTATGTTGAGATTGATCGTCTCATGCTTGATATCGTTGTCGAAGGAGCGCAAGGAGAGCAAGAATCCTCACGTTTTTAAAATTCTACGGCGGAAAGTTGGAGGGGAGGAAAATTGTAAGTACCTTTGCATTTTAGCGTTGACCTTAGAGATGCCTATGGAGATACAATTGCCGCAGAAGATCGACGGGAGCCGGGAGATGATTCCGGCGGATGCCCGCCAAATCACGATAATCGGCGCCAACGGCGCCGGCAAGACGCGTTTTACCGAGTCGCTGATACGCGAATTGGGTGACACGGCCTATCCTGTGTCGGCCCTGCAAGCGCTTTATGGCCGCACGCTCCCCGGCGACGAGGTGCAGCCCCATTCGATTGACGGGCAGTATTTCCAGGCGCTGAACCGGTCGTCGATTGTGCGAGCCGACGCCTCGTGCCAGTTTGACCGAATGATTGGCGTGTTGCTTTGGCAAGAGATGCTCAACTTGCTGGCCTACAAGGTGGAAGCAGCCGAGAATCCCGACGCGAAGCTGTCATCGACTCACCTCGACCAACTCATCGAGGTGTGGCAAGAGATTTTCCCCGAGAATAAGATACTTTTGGAGGGCGGCAAACTCCTTTTCTCCCGTCAAGGTGCTGACGATGAAGCTTATGCGTCCCATAAGCTCTCGGACGGTGAGAAGGCTGTGCTATATTATATCGGTGCGATGCTGCTGGCCCACGAGGGCGCGGTGGTGTTTGTCGACAACCCGGGGCTGTTCCTCCACCCCACGGTCAACCAGACGCTTTGGGACCGATTGGAGGCGTTACGGCCCGATTGCACGTTTATATACACCACTCATAATCTCGAGTTTGCGTCATCGCGCACCGACAACACCACCATCTGGGTACGCGATTACGACGCGCAGGCCCGCACGTGGGATTACGCCATTCTGGAGCCACATTCCGGTCTGCCCGAGGACATCTATCTGTCGATTATCGGCGCCCGCAAGCCGGTGCTGTTCATCGAGGGCGACGACACCCACTCGATCGACTCCAAGCTCTACCCGCTGGTGTTCACCCAGTACACCGTCAAGGCCCTTGGCTCGTGCAACAAGGTGATCGAAACCACCCGCACGTTCAACGACCAGCAAGCTTTCCACCATCTCGACTCCCACGGCATCGTCGACCGCGACCGCCGCGACGAGCACGAGGTGGAATATCTGAGGAACAAGAAGATACTCGTCCCCGACGTGGCCGAGGTGGAGAACCTGTTCATGCTCGAGGACGTGCTACGGGCCATGGCCCACGCCCAGAACCGCGACGCCCATCACGTGGTGGCCAAGGTGCAGAAAGCCATCTTCGAGCTGTTCCGCCAGGACCTCAAGCAGCAGGCCCTGCAGCACACCCGTCACCGGGTAAAACGCACGGTGGAGTACCGCATTGACGGCCGTTTCCGCAACATCAACATGCTCGAGGAGCACATGTCGTCGCTGGTCAACGAGATCGACCCCCGCGGCATTTATGAAGGGCTCTGCAAAGAGTTCCACGGCTACTTGGCCGACAAGGACTATGCCTCGATCCTCAAAGTGTACAATCAAAAAACAATGATACAGCAAGCCAATGTGCCTCAGCTACTTGGCTTTAAGAACCGTGACGACTACGTCAAGCGAGTAATCGCATTGCTAAAGGCCGGAGGACCCGACTCCGACCATATCGCCCGCGCTATTCGCCACGCGTTCCGCTTGGAAGATTAACCTAACCGAATTTTACTGAACATCAATCGTTTGCGACCATGAAACAAAGTATTCGCAATCTTTCGTTGGCTCTTGCCATTTCCACCGCCGCCGGTGCTTGGGCGGCCATCCCCGAAGGCTATTACGACAACGCCGTAGGCAAATCCGGCTCATCGCTGCTCACCGCGTTATACAACATTATTACCTCCCACACCAACGTGGGCTACGACGGCCTCTACGACGTTTACCCCGAGAGCGACTCCCGGTCGGATGGCACAATGTGGGACATGTACTCCACCAAGCATTGGACGTGGGGCAACAAGCAGTGTGGCAACTATTCCAACATCGGCGACTGCTACAACCGCGAGCACTCGGTGCCGCAGAGCTGGTTCAAAGAGGCCTCGCCGATGAAGGCCGACGCTTTCCACGTCTACCCCACCGACGGCAAGGTCAACGGCCAACGCAGCAACTATCCCTACGGAGAATGTGAGAACGGCACCAGCCTCGGCACCTACAACGGCGTCACCGCCCTTGGCCGCCTTGGCACATGCACCTTCTCGGGCTACACCGGCACCGTCTTCGAGCCAGACGACGAGTACAAGGGCGACTTCGCGCGCACCTATTTCTATATGGCCACCTGCTACAACAACAAAATCTCGTCGTGGTCCGGCGGGGTGTTCGGCAACGGCACCTACCCGGGTATGGCCACGTGGTGTGTCAACCTGTTCCTGAAATGGCACCGCGAGGATCCCGTGTCGCAGAAAGAGCTCGACCGCCAAGAAGCTGTGTACAAGTACCAAAAGAACCGTAACCCCTATATCGACTACCCCGAACTGGTTGAGCACGTGTGGGGCACCAAAACCTCCACGGCCTGGACCGGCGACGCCACCGAGCAAATCACCTATCCCGCCGACCAATCCACTATCAATCTAGGCATTACAGGCGTTAACCTCACCCTGAGCAAGACCATCACCGTCACGGGCAACAACTTGACATCGCCCGTAACCGTGGCCGTTGCTGGCACCGGTTTCTCCGTATCCTCCACCTCTTTGGCAGCTTCCTCCGTTACGGGCTCAGGCGCCTCGTTGACAATCAGTTACCTCTCCTCAGTAGCAGCCACGGCGACCGGCACGCTTACCCTCTCCTCGGGCGACGCCGTCAACACCGTCACCCTCTCGGCCCAAGCCATGGACGGCATCCCCGTGGGCAATCCCACCAATATTACCACCGAGAGCTTCACCGCCAATTGGGTAGCCCTCGGCGACGCCACCACCTACTCGATTTCGGTGTGGAAGGACGGAATCCTGCTCCCGGGCTATCCCCTGAGCGTCACCGCCGCCGACCAAGCCTACACCGTCACCGGCCTCGAGCCCGAAACCACCTACACCTACCAAATCACCTCCACCACGCTACAATCCGTTGTCAAAACCGTCACCACGGGCGCATTGATCCCCTCGATTCAGTTCATGTACGACGGTGACTTGACCAACGATCTCTACCAAGAGACTCCCGGCACGGCCGGCGCAGCCTGCGAAATTCTTCTCGACATCGAGAACGTGTCGGGCGACATCACGATCTCCTGCGGCGACCCCTTCCAAGTGTCGACCGACAAATCCTCCTGGGGCACCTCGACAACCGTCGCCGAGGAGGCCGACCGCTTCTACCTGCGCATGAACTCCACCGAAGCCGGCACCTACTCCACCGACCTCTACGCCACAGCCGGCTCCTACTCCACCGACATCGACATCACTGCCACCTGCGGCACCGCAGTGGCTTGGTGCGAGACATTCGACAACGAGGATGACAATACCATCAAGAATTACAATTCCTATACCACTGATAAAGATTTCACGGGCGTGATGTGTTCTTGGCATATGCTCAATTGGGGCATTTGGACCGACGACACCAACATGCAAGCCCATTCAGGCAATATCAACCTCCGCTCAAACAAAAGTGGACTGGAATCTCAGCTTTACATGATTGAGGACAAAGCAGGAGGCATCGGGAAAGTGTCCTTCTACGCCCGAAAGTATGCCACAGGAGACGCCGAACAAGCACTCCAAGTATATTACTCCAACGACCAAGGATCAACTTGGACCAAATACGGAGAAGTTACTCTCTCAGATAATACTTGGACCGAATATGAAGTCACTGTTAATCAAGGCGGTTCAGGCCGTATAAAATTTGTACGTCCCGCTGCATCCACATCGTCAGTGGCTCCGATGGCTACCAACTATCGCGCTTGCCTCGACGACGTCACCATCACCAACTATTCCCAGACATCGGTATCGTCTCTATCTTACCACTCCTGGGACGCCTACTGCCGTGACGGCCGATTAGTGATCGAGAATGGCGACACGGCCAACCGATTCCTCGTCTACGGCGTTGACGGAATCGTGCGCTACGACGGCCCCGCTCCAGCCGCTCCCCTCGAGTTGGCTCCCGGCCTCTACATCGTCGCTTGCAACGACTTCGCACGTCGTGTGCTCGTGCGCTAATTCCACGTCATTTGGCAATGTGGAAACTTATGAGTATCTTCGCGCAATAATTCAAAGTACCATCAAAATGAAAGACCTTGACCGCATACTTGCAGAAAAGTTGCTTAAAATCAGTGCCATCACTCTCCAGCCCGAAAACCCGTTCGTCTGGGCGTCAGGGTGGAATTCACCCATATACACCGACAACCGTAAAACGCTGTCCTACCCCGAGATACGCACCTTCATCAAGGTGGAGCTCTGCCGCTTGATCCTCGAGACCTACGGCACCCCCGACGCAATCGCGGGCGTCGCCACCGGCGCCATCGCCCAAGGCGCGCTCGTAGCCGATGAGCTCGGCCTTCCCTACGCCTACGTGCGCTCAACTCCCAAGGACCACGGAATGGAAAACCTGATTGAGGGCAACCTCAAGCCCGGCCAGAAAGTGGTTGTGATTGAGGATCTTATCTCTACAGGGGGATCATCGCTCAAAGCCGTTGACGCAATCCGAGCCGCCGGTTGCGAGGTTGTGGGAATGGCCGCAATCTTCACCTACGGTTTCCCCGTGGCTGTCGAGAAATTCAAGGAGAAAGGCGTACAACTCGTCACCCTCAGCAACTACAACGCCATGATCAAGGCCGCTGTGGACACCAACTACATCAAGGAGGACTTCATCAAGCCCCTCCAGGAATGGCGCCAGGACCCCGCCAACTGGATCCCCCGCCGCGACTAATCAGAGTATCCCCACGGGATCGACTTCTCTCGATTTCCTCCGATTTCTATCGATTTCAGTCGATTCCCTCTTAAATCACAAGCAATGTCAACCTATGCCTCAAAGCCGGCCCTCATCCCCCGCCCGGCACATGATATCTACGACCGTTTCAACGACCTCACCGTCCTTGAAACCCAGCTCAACAACCTCCCGCAGGAGCAGCGCGACAAAATCGGCGACGTCCGCTTCACCCCCGACTCGATCGAAATCAACACCCCGCAAGTGGGCAAAATCGAGTTTAAAGTGGTCGACCGCCAGCCCTACAACAAAATCACCTTCGGCACCCCCTCGTCGCCCATCCCCCTGACAATGGACCTTGAGCTTACCCCCAAGGGCGACGACGCCACCGAGGCCGTCACCAAAATCAACGTCGAGCTACCCATGATGCTCCGCCCCCTCGTCGGCCCCAAGCTCCAGGACGCCGCCGAGCAATTCTCCAAGCTCCTCGGCCAGCTCGCAGGATAATGCATAAGACACAGCGCTTAATGCATAGTGTATAGTGCACAATTGCGACGTCGAAGGCACATAAAACTTTCAACTTTAAACTTTAAACTCATTTATGGCGAACAAGCTCTGGGAAAAAGACTTTAGCGTCGACCGCGATGTTGAAACCTACACCGTCGGCCGCGACCGCGAGATGGACATCTACCTCGCCCCCTACGACGTCCTCGGCTCCCTCGCCCACATCACCATGCTCCAAAGCGTGGGCCTGTTACAGAAAGACGAACTCGAAGCCCTCTCCCGCGAGCTACGCGACATATACGCCATCGCCGAGCGCGGCGACCTCCTCATCGAGCCGGGCGTCGAGGACATCCACTCCCAAGTGGAACTCGAACTCACCCGTCGCCTGGGCGACATCGGCAAAAAAATCCACTCCGGCCGCTCCCGCAACGACCAAGTGCTTGTCGACCTCAAGCTGTTCATCCGCTCCCGCATCGAAGGCTTGACCAAGGCAATGAACGCCCTCTTCGACGCCCTCCAGAGCCAAAGCGAGCGCTACAAGGACGTGATCATCCCCGGCTACACCCATCTCCAGGTGGCCATGCCATCTTCCATCGGCATGTGGCTCGGAGCCTACGCCGAAAGCCTGGTTGACGACCTCATCGTCCTGCGCGGAGCCTACGACGTGGCCAACCGCAACCCCCTGGGCTCCGCCGCTGGCTACGGATCATCGTTCCCCCTCGACCGCGACATGACCACCCGCCTGCTCGGATTCGCCTCCATGGACTACAACGCCGTATACGCCCAAATGGGCCGAGGCAAAACCGAGCGTATCGTCGCCCAAGCAATCGCCTCGGTCGCCGCCACCGTCGCCAAACTGGCTATGGACGCATGCCTTTACAACTCCCAGAACTTCGGATTCATCCGCCTGCCCAAGGAGTACACCACCGGCTCCTCCATCATGCCCCACAAGAAAAACCCCGACGTGTTCGAGCTCACCCGCGCCCGCTGCAACAAGCTCCAGGCCCTCCCCTACGAGATCACCCTAATTACCAACAACCTCCCCTCGGGCTACTTCCGCGACCTCCAGCTCATCAAGGAAAACTTCCTCCCCGCGTTCGACGAAATCGAGACAATCCTCGCCATGGTCACCACCATGGTCCAAAAAATGGAAGTCAACCCTGAAGCCGGCCGCGATCCCCGCTACGAGCTCATGTACTCCGTAGAGAAAGTCAACGACCTCGTAAAGCAAGGCGTCCCCTTCCGCGACGCCTACAAGCAAGTGGGCCTCGAAATCGAGCACGGCCAATTCCAAGCCCCCCATGAGCTTCACCACACCCACGCCGGCTCCCTCGGCAACCTCTGCAACGACCGCGTCGCCCAGCTTTGGCACACGGTCCTCTCCCAATTCGACTTCGCCACCTACCACCGCGCCCTCGACAGCCTTTTGGGAAGGCAATAAACCGCCCACCCTTTCCGTTATCCTGATATTATGAAAATCCGAAAATTAGCCACCACTGCCATAGCCCTCGCAGCCCTGGCCAGCACCACCTCCTGCGAGAAACTCGACGAGACACGCATCCCCCCAGCGCAAGTGCGCGTCGCCTTCAACACCCAAGCCGAATGGGAAGTGTACGGCACCCCCGCAGTCCTCGACTACAAAACCTTCATAAAATCGGAACGCGTCCCCTCCAACTACCCCTACACCTCCCTCACCTACACCGGCTTCGGCGGCATCCTCCTGTGCTGCAACCTAATGGGTGAGCCCGTCGCCTACGACCTCGCCTGCCCCGTCGAGTGTAAAAACAACGTCCGCATCCAGGTCGACCCCGACGCCGCCAACGCCTACTGCCCCACCTGCGGCTCAGTCTTCGACGTCTTCAACCTCGGCACACCCCTCTCCGGCCCCGCCAACACCCAAGGCTACGGCCTCAAACGCTACAACGTCACCGCCGGCAGCAACGGCGTCTACCGCGTAATCACAAATTAATTTTGCGGATTCAAAAATAATTGCTACCTTTGTCGTCGCAAAAGCCCTGATGCGGTAATAGCTCAGTTGGTAGAGCATCAGCTTCCCAAGCTGAGGGTCGCGAGTTCGAGCCTCGTTTACCGCTCAACCCCCCTCTAGCCGAGGAGCAACCCCCGAAAGAGAGCTTTCACCAAGGGGACCACCCACATCGACCGTGACGACGCCATTAAGTCACGATCCACAAGAAATCACTCCACCCCCCTCCCGCAAGGAGACGCAACCCCAAGCCAAGGCCTAAAAGCCCGGCCTAGGACTTCTGGAGGAGTACCAAGGAATGCCCAGGTGGCGGAATGGTAGACGCGCGCGTTTCAGGTGCGCGTGCCGAGAGGCGTGCAGGTTCGAGTCCTGTTCTGGGCACCCCAAGGAAGATGCAAGCTATTGATTCCCAATAGCTTGCATCTTTCATTTATCCCATTTGCACCAAAATTGCACCAAAGAATTCCGGCTTATAGGTCAAAGAATGTGACCACATCTGTACAGTGTGATCACATTTTAGTGAGACCCTCTATGTGGCCTGGTTCCACTTCCGAAACCGCATTTTGTAGCTATTTCGGCACAGAACTTTAACTTTCTTTATTACTCTGCCATCCCCAAGATCCCTCATTTACTGGCCTATCGGTCGATTTCATGGCAGAGGTCGGTCAACTCGTCAAGGTCATCTTTGTCGGCTTGGAGTGCCGCAAATCGTTTGCGCTCGGCGTTAAACTCATCGTAGATCTTGGCCACATGAGCCTCCATCTCGGCATGGGACACCGGGCCCAATCCCCGCAACACGTCTTTGCTTTGGAATTGGAGTAGGGCATCCACGTTGCCACGCCAAAAGTTGAGATTCAAATCCTTGCGTTCTTTTACACGCATCTCGGCAGAATCCAAGAAGATGACTGTCAATCGGTTGAGGCTGTCAATCTCATCCCTGGTTAGGTAGTTCTTAGCAATGAAGATGTCACCCTTGCGCACGACCTCACCTTTCCAGGAGGTCAACGCCATATTAGGAGCCTTAGCGTCGGCACGAGCCATTATCAGCTCGGCCGCGGTTTGGTGGGTGACAGCGTAGATCAGTTTGTTTTGGGTCTCGGCGAAGAACATCTGTGTGGCCTTGTCGGTAGCGTCATAGTCGCTCGACAGACTCAGCAAGTCTCTCACTTTCTGATAGAAACGTTTCTCCGAGGCACGGATGTCGCGGATGCGTTCAAGCAGTTCGTCGAAGTAATCTGGACGGCCATCGGGATTCTTAAGCCGCTCATCGTCAATCACAAATCCCTTGATCATATACTGCTTGAGATTCTGATTGGCCCATATACGGAATTGCGTGCCGCGCTTGCTGCGCACGCGGAATCCAATGGCCAAGATCATGTCGAGGGAGTAGAACTTTACGTTATACTGCTTGCCATCATCGGCAGTTATTAAGTAAAACTTAATAACTGATTCTCCACTTAACTCCCCATCCTTTAGGATGTTAGTTATGTGCATATTAATATTGGGAACGGAGGTGCCAAAAAGTTCGGCGAGCTGCGCCTGGTTCATCCACACCTGCCCGTCGCGTGCCATCAAGGCCACTCGCACGCGACCATCAGGGCTATTATAGAATATGAGATTGCTTTCGTCGTTCATATTGCAAAGATAACACTTTATTCGATGATATTCAAATCTTTATCTACTGGGGATTGGGAGGGGGGAGCAGCCGTATTGGCGACGGGATAGATGGTTGAAGTGGGAGACGCTCGGATATTCTGAATCTTTCACAGTCGCGAATATCCGACAATATTTTCAGACAATCAAATAATCTCCTTTCAATTTATTTCAGTAATTTCGCAACAATAACCAATCATTTCAAGACCTCGACACGTGGGGATTGCTGAAGGCCCGCGAGTATGCCGCATTCACCCTTATCGGTGGTTTCGGGTTGACCCCGGATCAGCTCTATATCGGTCTTTCTCGCCTATTGTTCCCTTTCTTTGCGGGGTTGCTTCTGTCGCGAATCGGGTGGAGGGTTAACGTGCGAGGCGGCTTTTGGTGGTGCTCGCTTATCGTGGCCGTGGTGTTGGCCTTCCCCCCGCAATGGCAATGGCGAAACTATAATCCATCGACGAAAGAGACTCTAAAAGCGCTGCATTTCGGGAAGATCGACAACGACACCCTGGCATCATGCATCCGTAACATCAAGGGTTACCAGTGGCGGGCAACTTGGCGGCGGATGGCCAAGATGTTGCCCAGGGTGATAAGGGCTATGATGACGAGGGCGATGCCGAGGGTGAGCCAGGGGGCAGTGAGTGTGGCTCCAATAGCCTCCATAGGTGCGGTCCAGAGGGCTTGCGCCCATAGCATCGCTCCACAACTGAGAGCCAATACGCCGATGTTAACAGCCACCACCAAGCGGATGTAATAGGACGATACCGTGGCGGGTGTGTAGCCAAGAAGCATGAGTTGGTGGAGTTTGGGGCCGTTCTTTTGCAGCAACAGGTAGATGCTAAGCATAAGGATGAAGAAAGCTAAGATTGAGATGATGGCGCCCACGGCAATGACTGCGGTGGTGACAAGAACGAGGAAACGGGCCGCGCGACCGCTTTGCAACTTGTCGCCGGCGGCTTCCCAACCATGGTCAGCGAGATATTGGTTAATCGCGGGATCACCAGGCGATGACACCTCGATGATAAGCCGGGAGGGCAACTCGGTGGCTTTTTCGGGCGAACCAAATTGCTGGTTTGCCCAGTCCATGAACTCTTGTGGCACAGCGATGGTGTTAAGTCGCGATGAGAAACCCACGATGCGGGCGTTGAAATCCTGTTGGCGACCGTTGCCGCTCAAGGAGATGCGTAGTGGCACCATTGACACCATCGACTCGCTGATCTGCGGGTAGCCGCGCGTGGCGGCGAAACCGAAGTTGTAGAGGGCGAGATAGTCCTTGGAAATCACGATAGGTATCTCGCGGGTGACGCCGGGGGTGTATTCCCAGCCGCGCGGGGTGATGTCGAAGTAGTCGTCGGGAATCGACTCGAAGAACATGTAGGTGGACAGCCCGCGGCCTCCCATCTCCACGGCGGCGTTGACGTTGAATCGAGAGGGAGTGAAGGGAGCCAATCGGCGTGCCCACGACTGCGCGAGGATGGAATCTACATCGGCCTGCGAAAAACCGGTGCTGACGGCCGAGGAACCGAACAAGCCCGTGACACCCTCAACACGCTTTGACACAATGAGATAGTCGCGAGAGATCATAGCGTCGGTGCCGTCGCCATCCCAGCCCCGCGTCACGTCGCGGTAGAGTTGTATGGCCGTGAGGACGATAGTCAGCCCCACAAGGTTGGCCAGCGCGTATCCGATAATCTGCCCCGCCGAGATGTTCTTGCGGAGCAACCGCCACACTATATCCTTGGTTTTCGACATGTTACAAGTGAATAAGGGAGCAATTGGGGAGGTCGAGAGGGTTGCCCACAGAGGTACTGATAATGCCCGCGCCTTGACTTTCGGCCACTTCGCTAACTAATTGAGCCACAGCTTGATTATTGCGAGCGTCAAGGTGACTTACCGGCTCATCCAAAAGGATGAAGTCGAACGGCTGACAGAGGGTGCGCACAATGGCCACGCGTTGCTGCTGGCCGATGGAGAGATGCCCTGCCTTTTCATTAGCCTTCCAGCCAATCTCCAGTCGATCAAGCATTTGCAGGATTTCATGCTCGGAGTAGCGATTGGTCAAGCGATTCTTAAGCTGCACATTCTCCAACGCGGTCAATTCAGGAAAAAGGCGCATCTCCTGAGGCAATAGCGCAAGGTGACGCTGACGGATGTTGCACCACTGCTTGCGACTGAACGTGTTGACTGGCTGGGAGTTAAAGAGGATCTGGCCGAGGTAGTCGTGCCGTTGGCCATAAAGGAACGAGCACAACGACGACTTGCCGGCGCCGCTCTCGGCCGCCACAAGGTAGCGCTGTCCCTTGACGAAGGTAATGTCGGCGAGCCACACCTGCGACGCGCGAATCGCCTCGTCGCCCTGCATGCCGTCAAACACGCGGGGCAACGCTTGGCTAATCGTTATCTGGTTGATTGTCATAGCTGGGAGAGCACCTCCGTGAGCGTGGAGAGGAAGGCGCTATTGGAGCCGTTGAAGCGGGCTTTGCCCTCGAGGATGTTGTCGGAGAGTTGCAAGGTGAGGTTGAAGCCGTAGGGGAGTCCGAAGGCCTTCATCGTTTCGCTCTGATAGGGGATGTCAAGGTAGAGAGAGAACGGTTTGCCCGACATGGTGGGGGCGACGGCGTTGTTCTGTCCGGGCTGGATCTCGCGAGTGGAGATGGCGAGGTAACCGTCAACGTTGCCGATCCACACGTCAAGGCCGTTCAACTGGGGATCAAGTCCGGCGAGGGTAGTGTGGTAAAGATCCCCTACCCTTTCGACGCGTTGACCCATCGTCTGAGCCATGTCGAGGAGCGACTGGATGTTGGAGTTGACAGCCTCCTGGGTTTGGTGCACGAAAAGGGTGAAGTCCCACGTTTTCAGGGAGATATCAGCCAAAGCTGGCGCACCGGCAGCGGGGGAGATTGCCAGGGCGACTGTGCCGTCAATCTGGCTCATCTGCGACATGGCCAATTCGAGGAAACCAAGAGCCTGATAGCCTACAAAGGGAGCGGCGGCCGTTTTGATGTCGCTCCAGGGAAATCCTTTGGCAATTCCCAATGCCACAGCCAGTTGAGTGTTGGCGGGGAAATAGCCGAGCACAGCCGAGTTGATTGGCTCAAGCATCTTGGAGGATTCCAACGTCTTGCCACCCTTATCGATGGATGTAACGCTGAAACTCAGCACATTGTCCTTCAGGACAGTGTTGGCCACAACCCAGTTGGAGCTAAGTGGCGCCAAGGAATAGGCGCAGTTGAAAGCGCCGTCCTTTTCAAGCCATTCGCGCACGCCGTTCATGTCGGCAAGTGGCTGTTTCTTAGCCTCTTTAAGGATATCGGGGAGTTGGTCGACGCCGCGGGAGGTAGAGTACCATCCCTGCCCATCGCGCATCGCTATGCGGTCGTTATGGCCAAACGATAGCACCTCAAAATCACCCGATTTCGACTTGGTAGCGCCTTGACTTTCAAAATATTGAACAAAATTTTCCTCGTCGGTGATGGCGAACGTGCAATAACGGATGTTTTTGCACTCAAACACCACGATCGAATGGGCATCGATCGTCCGAGCTCCCGCCAACAGGGCCTCGGTTTCCTTTTTGTCAACCTGAGAAATGGATTTTTCGAGTTGAGCGGGCATCACGTATTTGCCGTCTTTCACTTGAAAACCAGCGTTTTTGAGGATTTGCTCGGCATCGATTTTAGCGATCAGAGAGGCCGAATCGGGCACGGTGCGCAGGAGCGTGTCTTCGTCCTTGGAGCAACCGGTTGTAATCCCCAGAAGGGCGATGACCGTGAGCAGGAGAGTGGAAATCTTTTTCATTGTATAGGGATTTTAGTTTTTTGCGGATCGGAAATCTCGGATATCTCAGAAATCTCGGGAGTTCCGGGAGTTTCGGAAATTTCGGACTTTAGAATTTTTGCATGTCTACGAGGTGTTTGTAATATTTGCCGAGGGCTAGGAGTTCCTGGTGGGTGCCGCGCTCCACGATTTTGCCCTCGTGCATTACGCATATGAGGTCGGCGTTCTTGATTGTCGACAGGCGATGGGCAATCACAAGGGTCGTGCGATTCTTCATCAAGCGGTCAAGTGCCTCCTGCACAAGCTGTTCGCTTTCGCTATCAAGGGCCGATGTGGCCTCGTCGAGGATTAGCACCGGGGGATTCTTGAGGATGGCTCGGGCGATGGAGATACGCTGGCGTTGACCACCGGACAGCTTGCAGCCGCGGTCGCCGATATTGGTGTTGTAGCCCTTTTCAGTGGCCATAATGAAGTCGTGGGCATTGGCGATTTTGGCAGCCGCAATCACCTGATCCATAGTGGCTTCCTTGACGCCAAACGTGATGTTGTTGAAGAACGTGTCGTTGAAGAGGATAGCCTCCTGGTTGACGTTGCCCATCATGGCGCGCAAGTCGTGGACGCGCATCTGTCGGATGTCTACGCCGTCGATGGTGATCGAGCCCGCCTGCACGTCGTAGAATCGCGGCAACAGGTCGGCCAGGGTCGACTTGCCCGAACCGCTTTGACCCACAAGCGCCACTGTGGCACCCGCGGGGATGTGGAGCGACACTTCGTCAATCACCTTGTTTTGCCCGTAGCTAAAATCCACGTCGTTGTACTTGATCTCTCCTCGCAAATCCTTTATTTCATGAGGATTGACGGGATCGGTAATGGGATTGACCGCATTGAGGATCTTGTCGACGCGCTCCATCGACGCCAAGCCTTTCTGGATGGAGTACATGGCCTTGGAGAGGTCCTTGGCGGGGTTGATGATCGAGTAGAAGATCACCATATAGTAAATGAACGACGCGGCGTTCATCGACGAGGCTCCGGTGAGGATCAGCGTGCCGCCAAACCATAGAACGATGGCGATGGCCGTCGTGCCCAGCAACTCACTCATGGGGTGAGCCAGTGACTGACGCCGGGCGATGCGGTTGGATATGCGGTAGAATATGTGGTTGTCGCGGTGGAAACGCTCCTTGATTTTGTGCTCGGCGTTGAAGGCCTTGATGATGCGCAGGCCACCGAGAGTTTCCTCTATCTCGCTCATGAGCAACCCCCACTGTTTCTGGCCCTCGAGCGACTGGCGCTTCAGGCGTTTGCCCACGCGACCCATCACCAAGCCGGCAATGGGCAGCAAGACGAGCACAAATAGGGTCAACTGCCACGAGATCATGATCATCATCGCCAAGCACACGATGATCATTACGGGATTCTTGAACATCATGTCCAAGGAGGCCGTGATCGAGTTCTCGATTTCGGCCACGTCGCCGCTCATTCGGGCCATGACGTCGCCCTTGCGCTCAGAGGTGAAAAACGATATGGGAAGGGTTACAATCTTGTCGTACACGTAGTTGCGGATGTCGCGCACGATTCCCGAGCGCATCGGGATGATGAAGTAGCTCGACAAGTAGGTTACGCCCGTTTTCAGCAAGGTCATGAACACGAGCACGGCAGCCAGCAACGCCAGCGTGGCCGAGGGGCCATAAGCCTGAATTGCCTCCTGCGTGTAATAGTAGAAGTTGTTGAACACCACATCCTTAAGCGACGCGCTGCCCAATGGCATATAATGATAGGTAGCCTCCTTGATCTGGAACAACATCTCCAGAATGGGAATGATCACAGCGAAGGAGAACAGCGTCAAGAATGCCGCCAGAATATTAAAGAAGATATTGAGAATCAGATACTTCTTGTACGGCGGCACGAAGCGCTTGAGGATATAAAAGAATCCGTTCATTAAGTCACATTAGTTTCAAGCTGCAAAGGTAGTGATTTCCCCTCGATTTTTCTCGATTTAAAGCGAGAGAAATCGATAGAAATCGAGCCTGATGGGATCAGCACCGAGTCGATTTCTATCGATTTAAGTGGATTTTTGTCGTTTTTAGTCGAGGCTTTATGGTATTTGATTGGCCGTCCAAGGGCGCCCTCCCTAACGGAGGGAGACGGTGCAAGGGCCAGTGAGGGGAATGGTGACTGTGCGGGCCGCGGCGTTGTAGGCCGCTTTTACGCGCTTGCCGTCAACCTCGGCCGAGGCGGGAGCCTTGTCGACGTTGTGGATCACGAGCGAGATCTTACGCTTGGCGGGCATGCCGGGATAAGAACCGTCGAGCGTCACCTTCACTGTAATCACGCCGTCGACGGCTTGCTGTCCCTCAAAACCAAGAATGGCATACTCATTGGTGCTCAGCGACTTGGTCGACTGGGCATCGTCCTCATAGACATAGCCCGTGGTGGCCTCGGTAGATGGGTAATAGTTGAGAGTCAACTGGCCGGGATTGTAGTCGCCGGTGTTCTGCATCTTGTAGTCGGCCATCGGCAGGAACGCGCCCTTGCGCACGAACAGCGGAAGCACGTCCAGGGGAGCGTCAACCGTGACGGTGTCGCCCTCGGTGTACACCTTGCCGTCTTCCTTGGTCAGGTACAGCCACTCGCCCGCGGGGATCACCACTTGGCGGGAGGTAGCGCCCTTCTCGAGCACGGGAGCCACGAGCACGTTGTCGCCCCACAGGTATTGGTCCCAAATCTCGTCGTAGGCGGTCTGGCCAGCCTCGGTGAAGCTCAGCGGGCGCACCATCGGGTAGCCCTTGGTAGCGTTCTCGTAAGCGAGGGTGTAGTTGTAGGGGAGCCAGCGATAACGCTCCTTGATCAGCGCCTTGGCGATCGACTCCTCAGCGGGGTATTTGTAAGGCTCGGCATCAAATTGCGCGTGGGTGCGCAGCACGGGTGAGAACAAGCCAAGCTGCAACCAGCGGATGTACAGCTCGGGGTCGCGGGGATTCTCCTTGTCGACAGCGAAACCGCCCACGTCGTGGCTCATGTAGCCCAGGCCCGAGAGGCCGGAGTTGAGCATGATGGTGATTTGCGGCTGGAGGCCACCCCACGAGCGGGAAACGTCGGTCGACCAGGGGAATACCGAGTAGCGCTGCAAGCCAGTTGTGCCGCCGCGCATCATGGTCATAAGTCGGGTGTCAGGGTATTTCTCTTGGAACAGGTCGTAGATAATCTCACTCCAGTCGTTGCCGTATTGGTTGTGGTACTGGCGCGCGGTCAGGCCGTTGTAGTGGACGCCCTCCTCGGGGTGCACCTCGGGTTCGCCAAGGTCGCCCCACCAGCCGGTCACGCCCTCGTCGGTGAGCTGCGAGTAGCGGTCGGAGAGCCACTTGCGGGTCGCGGGGTTGGACACGTCAAACATGCCACCTTCGCCCACCCAGATGGTGACGGGTTGCACGTCGCCCTCGGCGTTTTTGAGCATCAAGCCCTTTTCGGCCAAGATGTTGTAATTGTCTACACCACGACCGTTCTGGAGGATATAAGGCTGGGAAATGATCACCATGTTGACACCCTTTTTCTTAAGATCGGCAAGCATCTTTTGGTGGTTGGGCCACTGGTCCTTGTCCCAGGCGAGTCGGCCCATGTCTTGCTCCTTGCCGTACCAGTAGAGGTCGAGCACGACGCCGTCAACGGGGTAGTCGCGGCGCTTGAGGGTGTCGATCACGCCCGTGGTTTCGGCCTGCGTGTGGTAGCCGTATTTAGAGGTGATGTAACCGAGCGACCACAGCGGGGGGAGGTCCTGGCGACCGGTCAAGCCCGACAACTGCTCGACTGTGGAGGCCAGCGTGCCCTTGTCGCCGGCCACGAAGTAGTAGCTCACGGGAGTGGAGCTCTCGGTGATGTATTGGATGGGGTTGGAGAGGATCATCTCGGCTGCGCCAAAGTCGTCAAACACCAGCGCGTAGCCGTCGCTCGACAGGTAGAGGGGCATGGTGATGTTCATCTGCGAGATGCGTTTCTCGCCGCGGGTGTAGCCGTAATTCTGCTTGTTGTACATCACGAGAGTGTCGCCGCGGAGGTTGTAGCTATGGCCACGCTCGCCAGCGCCGTAGAAGTTGCCGGTGCCGGTGGTGTAGAGGCTCAGAGAGCGCTTGCCGTCAGTCAGGGTGCGGATGCCGGGGTCGGTGACGGTGCGACCGGCTCCGGCCGAGAGTGTAACCTCGCCCGTGGAACCGTTAACCGACGCGGTGATGCCACCCGGGGTTATCAAGCTGGTAAGGTCGCCCACTGTGACGGTTTTGCCCTTGAAATTCTCGTCGGGGACCAAGACGGTGCCACGGGATACGGGCGAGGACTCCCCCTTGATGTTGTTCTCCACCTTGATCACATGGTCGTTGATGACGGTGACGGTGACGGCGCGCCCCTGCGAGGTGGTGGCTGTGATTTGCCCCTTCTCGGCTTGGGCACCCGGAAAAGCTAACGCGGCAATCGCTGTAGCCGCTAAGAATCGTTTAATCATGGTTGTATATACTTGGAAATTACTAATTTACGTGCGGGTATCAGCCCATGAGTTCTTTCATGCGGAAGATGTACTTGCCGATGATGTCAAACTCGAGGTTGACGCGCGTGCCCTCCTTGATCTGCTGGAAGTTGGTGTGCTCAAAGGTGTAGGGGATGATGGCCACGCGGAACTGGTCGGCCTCTGAATCGCACACGGTCAAGCTAACGCCGTTGACTGTCACCGAGCCTTTCTCCACGGTCACGTAACCCTTGGCAATCAGCTCCTTGGGAGCCGAGTACCTGAACGTGAAGTAGTGGCTGCCGTCCAATTCCTCTACCTTGGTACAGGTGGCGGTGCAGTCGACGTGGCCCTGCACGATGTGGCCGTCCAAGCGGCCGTTCATCACCATGCAGCGCTCCAAGTTGACCAGCGAACCGGGCTTCAAGTCGCCCAGATTGGAGCGGTCGAGGGTTTCCTGAATGGCGGTGACGGTGTAGTGGTCGCCGTCGATCGAGGTGACGGTAAGGCACACGCCGTTGTGGGCCACTGATTGGTCAACTTTCAGCTCGGGGGTAAACGAGCATTGTATTGTGAATGTCACGTTGGAGCCTTCGCGCTCCACAGCCAGCACGCGGCCGGGCTCTTCTACTATTCCACTAAACATAATATTACTGCGTAATAAAGTATTAAGTATAAAGTATTAAGTATAAAGTGATAAATGATTAAGTGGTGGCCTCAGGCATTAGGAGCAAAATAGCTATTTTCCCTTCATCCTTTATCCTTTACCCTTTATCCTTGGGAGGAATCTTTAAGGCGACGCGTCGCCTTAAAGATTGCGGCCTTCGTAACGGGAGAATTCGATAATCCAGGCCGGGGAGATTTCGGCCGAGCCGCCAGTGACAGGGTCAAAACCAGCCATGACCGTGCGGCCTATGCATTTCACCTGGCCCGTCTTGGTGTCGAAAATGCGCTGCTCCAAGCGGAAGCTGTGCTTCGACACGCCAGTGACGGTGGTGGCCACGGCCAACGGTTCGCCAAGGAACGCCGGGGCGAAATAATCGCAGTCGATATGCACAACGACGGCAGTGAATCGCATCCAGTCCACGGGACCCATCACGTCGGTCATGTAGCGGGTCTTGCCCAGGTCCATGAACTCGAGGTAGACGTTGTTGTTCAGGTGGCCGAGCATGTCAATGTCGTTGAAGCGCGTCTGCAGGTCGACGACGTGATAGAACGGCACGGTGCATGGGGGCACCCTCGATCCTTGCTGCTCGGCGAATTGTACAGGTTTCTTATCTTGCATATACTAATGTATTATCAATGAAGTGATTACATTGCTGCCCACCCGGGCGTTGATATCGTCGACGATGCGGGAGCGCATGAATCCGAGTTCGTTTTTCAGCGGCGCCGACGACAAGTAGACGTGCAACTCGCCGCGGCTCACGTAGCGACGCGTGGTGTAGCGGTTGACGCCGGGACCGACCACCTCGCCCCACAGGTAGCACGCCTGCTGCTCGCGAAACGTGTCGGTCAAGTGGCTCTCCTGCAACGCCTGCTCGATGATCTGCCCCACCGACAGCGCCTCAACCCTCTTCATCGTGAATCGGGGTAAAGACACCTCCCTCGACGCTCCACAGGCGGTAATCGCCCCCCATTCGACGCATGATCTGGTCGAGGTGGTCGCGGTTGGTGTCGGTTACGAAAATCTGGCCTATATGGTCGCGGGAGGCGAGTTCCATGATGCGCTCCACGCGGGTTGCGTCGAGTTTGTCGAAGATGTCGTCGAGCAGCAGCAATGGCTTCATCTGGGCCGCGTCGTGCAGGAAGTCGTATTGGGCCAGTCGCAGGGCCACGGTAAACGTCTTGCACTGCCCTTGGGAGGCCACTCGGCGCAGGGGGAGACCGGCGACCTCCATCTCCAGGTCGTCGCGATGCGGACCGACGGTGGTGTGGCCCACGATCTCGTCGCGGCGCCGAGCCGAGTCGATCTGCCGCAGAAAGTCGTCAACGGGCGGATTGTAGCGCAGGGCCACGCTCTCCTGGTCGCCAGCCACGGCGTGGTAATAAGAGGTGAAAATCGGTTGCAGACGGTCGACCCAGCGGCGGCGCACCTCGGTGATGTAAGCCGCGCTCACGGCCATGCCGGCCTCGAGCGACTCGTAGAGCACGGCGTCGACGATGTGGTCGCGCAGCATGCGGTTACGCTGCTCCAGCCCTCGGTTGTAGCGAATCAGGTGGTCGAGATAGCGGGCGTCGCTCTGCGAGATCACCTGGTCCATCCACCGACGACGCTCCTCGCTGTGGCCCGTGATCAGGTCGCTGTCGCGGGGAGAAATCAGCACCAACGGGAACGAACCGATGTGGGCGCTCAGCTTCTGGTACTCCTTGCCGCGGCGCTTGAACGACTTGCGGCGTCCCGAGGTCATCCCAACGAGCAACTCCTCGTCGGCGTCGCGGCGCGTGTAGTTGCCGCGCAACATCATCTGCTCCTCGCCACGGCGCAGCAGCATCGCGTCGGGCACACCCGAAAAACTGCGGCAGAAGCTCAGGTAGTAGATCGCGTCCAAGAGGTTGCTCTTGCCCATGCCGTTCAACCCCAAAAGGCCGTTGATACGCGGCGAGAACCGCAGGCGCGCCCCGGCGATGTTCTTAAAATTGAGTATACTTAGCTCGTTGAGTACCATGACAAGGGCAAAGTTACAACTTTTTTTGTATCTTCGCGACATTATTCAGTGCTTGTTTTTCCTTAATATTGCTTTCTGACCAAAATGAGACACTTAACACCTGAAGAAATCACCATCCTGGAGCAGCGCGGCTGCACAGCCCAGGACTGGAACCGCATCCAAGTTGCCGACCCGTTCCGACCCGCCAACTACCGCTACGTGCGCTTCTCGGGCGACATCGCCCTGGGCACCACCGAGGGCTCGTTCACCCTCGAGGGGGGTATCACCCTGCAAGCCGGCATTTTCGACGCCACGCTCCACAACGTCACGGTGGGCAACGACGTGTTTATCCGCTCAATTGCCAATTACATAGCCAATTACAACATCGCTGACGGTGCGTTTATCGAGAACGTCAACCGCATGGTCACGCGACCTGGCGCCACATTCGGCGTGGGCGTCGAGGTATCGGTGCTCAACGAGACTGGCGGCCGCGAGGTTCCCATTTACCCCCGCCTCTCGGCCCAAACAGCCTACCTCATGGCCATGTACCGCCACAACCCGGCGTTGACCCACGCCCTGAGCGAGTTGGCGGCCAAGGAGGTCGACAAGGTCCGCAGCAACCGCGGCTACGTCGGAGAGCATGCTTTGATTCTCAACTCCGGCTCATTGACCGACGTCAACGTGGGCGCCTACGCCCGCATCGAGGGGGCCTCGCAACTGACCAACGGCACCATCGCCGGGTCGAAGCACGACCCCGTGTACGTGGGCGCCAACGTGATGGCCGATGATTTCATCATGGCCTCCGGGGCTAAGGTAGAGGACGGCGTGGTACTGCTCCACGTGTTCGTGGGGCAAGGCACCCACTTGACCCACCTGTTCTCGGCCCACGATTCGCTGTTCTTCGCCAACTGTTCGTGCGAGAACGGCGAGGCCTGCGCGATCTTCGCCGGGCCTTACACGGTGACGATGCACAAGTCGTCGCTGCTGATCGCCGGAATGTTCTCGTTCCTCAACGCGGGTAGCGGCTCCAACCAGTCGAATCATATGTACAAACTTGGCCCGATCCACCAGGGCATCGTCGAGCGCGGCTCCAAAACGACATCCGACAGCTACATCCTGTGGCCGGCCAAGATCGGCGCGTTCTCATTGGTGATGGGTCGCCATGTGTCGCACCCCGACACGTCACGCCTACCATTCTCGTATCTTATTGAAAACAAGGGACGTAGCTACCTCGTTCCAGGCGTTAACCTCAAGAGCGTGGGATCCATTCGCGACGCCCAGAAGTGGCCCAAGCGCGACCGTCGCCGCGACCCTGATCGCCTCGACTTGATCAACTTCAACCTGCTTAGCCCCTACACCATCTCCAAAATGATGGACGCCCGACACCTGCTCGACGAGATCGAGGCCGTGGCCGGTGTCACCGCCGACCGCTACGCCTACCAAGCCGTCACAATCGAGGCCCGCGCCCTCAAGAAGGGACGCAACTACTACTCGATGGCCATCGACAAGTTTATGGGCAACTCGATCGTGAAACGCCTTGAGGGACTGACGATTACGAGCGATGACGACATCCGCCGCCGCTTGGCGCCAACCCATGCCGCCGGCCAGGGCGAGTGGGTGGACATCGGCGGCATGATTGCCCCCAAGAGCGAGATTTCGGCGCTGTGCCGCGACATCATCGAGGGCACAATCACATCGCTCGAGGAGGTGGAGCAGCGGTTCCGCCAACTCCACGCCGACTATTACGACATGGAGTGGGCCTGGGTCGTGGAGCATTTCCAAGGCTGGTGGGGCAAACCTATCGAGGAGGTCACCGCGGCCGATGTCAAGGCCATCGCCGAGCGCTGGCGCGACTCGGTGGTGGGGCTCGACCGACTGCTGTACGACGACGCGCGCAAGGAGTTCTCGTTGTGCTCCAAGGTGGGCTTCGGCGTGGACGGTGGCTGCTCGCGCCAGGAGAGCGACTTCGAGCAGGTGCGTGGCGCCTTCGACTCCGACCCGTTCGTCCGCATGGTCCTCGACCACATCGACGCGAAATCGGCCCTCGCCTCCGAGCTCATCTCCCGCCTCCCCTAGAGGGCCAGCCTTGGACGGCCATCACGCGGCAGCCGAACGCCGCCCCCGAGGACTGGCGCGGACGCCTATGAAAAGCCCCGCCTGGCGAAGGCCAAGCGGGGCTATTATACTTAATCACTAATAACTAAGACTTAATACTTAATTTTAGTGGCGGTGTTTCCTTGGCGGCGGATGACGATCTGGCCGGCCTGGGGATTGGCGATGCGGATACCCTGCAGGTTGTAGTACTCTACCTCAGCGTCTCCCATCTCATCAGCAGCCACAACCTGCACTGCAGAGGACATTCGAGCTCCGTTGAACTCCACGTAGATAGGCACGTCCATTCCGGCGCCGAGGCCGTCCTTCCATGTTACATTGATCACGAAGTGGGCTTTCTTGTCGGAAGTCTCCTCGCCTGTAAGGTCGCAATCGGCCACGATTTCGCCCTCAGCTAATTCAAGACCCGTCTTGGTACCGGCGTAAGAGATAGTACCAGCGGTTGCGTCGTAGATATAGGAGGCGTTTTCAATCACAATGTCGCCGAAGGGAACAGGTTCATCACCACCCATGTTCAACGAGAAGTTGGGAAGGGAGAAAGTGCATTTGCCGACCTCACTCTCGGGATCCACATAGACTTTATACGAGGAGGTGTCACCATCGTTGACAGTGGCGCCCATCATTTGGATGAGGAGCGTGCCCTCGTATGAGATCTTTTCGGTGAGAGCGTCAGTTTGGGCGGGTTTCTCAGCGAATTGGATGGTGTAGACGTGGGAGTCGAGACCCTCGGCATCGGTGCCTTGGTGGTTAATAACCGTGATCACAGCGGTATTAGAGATCTCGTCGAGAGTGGTTACCACCTGGGCGGTACCGCTCTGACCCTTCAAGGTGAAAGCGATAGCGTCCTCGCTTTCGGGGAGGTAGCTGTCGAGGTTGTACTTGTATACGTTTTCAGCAAATCCTTCCACGGTCTCTCCGTCAACGCTCAACGATGCCAACTGGGAATAATATAGAAGTTTCACGTCATCTACGGACAAGGTATTGTCGGGAGTGGAAAGAGCTCGATCGAAGTAATTGTTGGCAGCGAAAATCACGTTAATCATCTCGGGGGTGGAGGTAGTTGCATAGTCAATCTCCTGCAGGCAATAAGTCCAATCGGTGACTGCCCCCTCGATTAGGTAGGTCTTTGATGCAATAAGCTCAGCGTCGTCGGAGGCAGTAGGAGTATCGCCCAAAGCCGCCTCGTCCATAAGGCCGAGGACAGCGCGATCGCGGTTGATGATGGTCATCTTGCCCGAGGACGTGCTGGTGGCCATGGTGATGTCTCCAGGGACATTGGTTTGAGTCCAAGTACCTTTCCACGAATAAACTACCATTGTAGCCGCCTCGGTTGACTCGTCGACAAGGGTACGCTGATAGTAGAATGAGATAGCGTCGGGTCGGTTGGTGAACGTAACGCCTCCAAAGGATCCGCCATCGTGGGTAGACGTTTCAAAGCCCTCGGCAGTGTTCCAAGTGGTACCCAAGGTGAAGTAGCCAGGGACATTACGGCTGAGGCTTCCTCCCAATCCGGCAGTGCCGTTATAGATTTTCACAGCGCTTTCTGAATCATGGCCGGTTATCTTTTCTCCGAAGGTGTTGCTACCTGTGCCTTTCAAACCACTAAGGAAACCGGATGCTTTAGAAATTCCGGCCACATGGGAGATACACCAAGAATCAGGATTCTCGCCCACAGCCTTGCTATAACCTGAGGCATTATAGGGGTAACATGTCACCCACGAGCCTTCAAAATCGTTGTTGGGCAACTGGTTGTCGGCAAGCATAATGGGCATAGCCAAAAGGGCCGACAACGCGAGTGTAAAGATTTTTTTCATACCTTTTTTATGTGATTTGATTGTTTTATTGTTCGGTTGGGTTAATAAGTCATGTATTTTAGACATATTTTCACGGCGCGAATTTAGCAAATTTTTGTCAAAATCACCCAATATTCGTCCTTTTCGCCCAACAATACTGCCAAAAAGGGAATCCACCACCACAAACGACCGCAAACAGGTAGTTATCCACAAAAGGCCACAAAAGGTCACAAAAGCGTGCGCGGATGCCTTAAGGGGGCCGCCCTTGCACGGCCATCGTCAGGGGTTTCTCGGCAGGAAGGCCGCACAGGGATGGCCGCTGAGGGCAGCGGCCCCTCCCAGATTGGGCATCCGCGTGATGGCCGTCCAAGGCCGGCCCCCCTTGGCTGCGCATGGATCGCCTCGTGATGGCCGTCCAAGGCCGGCCCCCCTAGGCTGCGCATGGATCGCCTCATGATGGCCGTCCAAGGCCGGCCCCCTAGCTGCGCATGGATCGCCTGGTGATGGCCGTCCAAGGTCGGCCCCCCTAGGCTGCCGCGGATGCTTATCCGGATGGCAAGCCCCCGCTGCGGGGGTTTGGGGGCCGAGCCGCTGCGGGGG